>CAZSNX010000011.1:1414-4187 GCA_964607945.1 uncultured Candidatus Obscuribacterales bacterium | reverse complement strand
GAACTGGCAATGATCCACGCTGCTCTGGACCATGAGGGCGAAGCTCGCAACTTGCTGGCCCGATTGCTTAGAATCGTTCCTACTCATCATCCGTTGGTGAAGGAGGTCGATCTGGTCGTAGCCGAGTTAGAGCGAGCATTAACCGCCGCCTAGGCATTGATCTCCGCAGTCTGAAAATGGCACAGGTTGGTGGTGTGCCAAGCTGCCAGGTCCATTGCTTAAAGCCGAATTCACCAGCCTACCAAGGTAGACTGGCGTTTCGGTTTCTGCGCCCCCACAGAATCTGTTGGTAGCCTAATTGGCTTTCGACTCTCTTAGAAGTTGGTCCATCGCAAGTTCCAACAGCAAACCCAGTTCGGTTAATGCACTGTGCACTTGATCGAAGTTCACATCCGGACGATTGCTTTCGATTTCGCTGATACTCAAAGTAGCCATCGGCGCTATCGCTTCAACATGATTAAGTTGCATTTGCTCTGACCTCACGCCCGCTTCAGACAATTGCAGTATTGGCGCAGTGAAGTGACATCAGGGTGACAGCGGTAAATTTCCTGTTGTCCGTGTCATTTGGACATTAGAAACCGCAGCTGTCAGGTGGAAGCGTCGGCTAGAATTATGGCGGCAATTGTGAGAAATTGCCGTCTGATAGTTTTGTGGCGTTTTTTATTTCAGTTGCAGTACGGATTTCAGATTGATGGCAAAGATTCTGCTTGTAGAGGACGATAAAGATCTCACTGTAATTATTGAAGACTCTTTGACTCTTCAGAAGCATCTCGTCGAAGTCGTTCACACAGGAGCTGAAGGTAGAGAACGCTTGCTTTTCTTCGAGTTCGATCTGGTCATACTCGATTGGCAGTTGCCCGGACTCAGCGGTGTGGAGATCTGCAAAGAATACAGGAATCGCGGTGGAACGACTCCGATCATTATGCTGACCGGAAAAGGAGCGATTCAAGAAAAGGAATTTGGTTTGGATGCCGGTGCCGATGATTATGTCACGAAACCATTTGAGATGAGAGAGTTGCATGCTAGGGTCAGAGCGCTTCTTCGTCGCCCAACCGGCTATACGGATAACGTATTGAGAGCGGGAGGTTTAGTGCTCGAGCCCGGCATTTTTAGGGTGACAAGAGGTGACACCGAGATCCGGCTGTTGCCAAAGGAATTCGCACTGCTTGAATTTTTTATGAGACATAAAGGGCAGTCATTTACTGCTGAAGCGGTGTTGAACCGCGTCTGGCCTTCTGATTCGGAGTCGACCCCGGAATCCTTTCGCACGTGTTTAAAGAGGCTGAGACAAAAAATTGATGTTGATGGGCAGCCTTCAGTTGTAGAGCATGTTCATGGACTTGGCTACCGAATTAACCCGTCGCTTTAGTACTTGAATTCATGGCCGCAGTCCCAGCTTACTAATTTGCTCTTGAAGTCATGCGCTAGAATTGTGAAATGAACTTCCAGGGGGCGTTGGCGAGCTCGTGCGGGTCAATCTGAAGCTCTCACATAAGGGTCTGATACTGGTTGGGGTGCTGCTGACTCTGGAGCTGCTGTTCGTTGGCGCTCTGTCGATGTTGCTCACGCGCGCCGAGCAGGAAGCTGCCAGAGAACGACATTCCAAAGAGATAGTGGGAATTACTAATCACATCTTTCAGCTCGTTTATGATGCCGGGACTGCCGCAGCAGACTATCAGATGAGGGATGGCGGGCCACCGGCTGCAGCGAGGTTTCATACAGCGGCAGATAAAATTCCTCAAGAGATGTCGCGTCTCACTTCGCTGGTGCGAGAGGATCCACGCTACCACGACCTTGTTGAGAGAGTCGATAAGAACAGTAGCTCAGCCGTTCGAATCGTAACCAAACTAATGAGTATTGCCGAAAGCGGGCGAATGATGGAAGCGCTCGGGCTTGCCCAGAAGGTAAAGCCGGTCTTCTCCAAATTGCAAGATGATATGTTCGCCGACTTGAGAGAATTGATGGATGAACAGGAGAAGATCATTGCCGAGATGCCAGCTGCTCAGGCTCGTTCCAGGCAAACTGTCAAGCAACTGCTCATGGGTGGAATCGCGTTAAACATCGTATTTGCAATTGCCTTGGGACTATTCTTCGTGCGCGGTATAACGCGGCGCTTGGAGTTGGTAGTCGACAATACCGAGCGCCTCGTAAAACATGAACCATTAAATGCACGGCTTACCGGTACTGACGAAATCGCGCAATTGGATAAGTCTTTCCATGAAATGGTAAAAGCTCTGAAGGAAGTTGAGGAGATGAAGCAACAGTTCGTGGCAATGGTGAGCCACGACTTGAGAACTCCTCTTACTTCGGTTTGTGGATTTCTGGAGCTGCTTCAGCACGGTGCATATGGTGCTCTTTCGGAGCAAGGACAAAAGCGGACTCAGTTGGCAGAGCGAAATATCTCCAGGCTTATCTCGCTAATCAACGATCTGCTTGACATGGAGAAGCTCGAATCTGGAAGGCTGGAACTAATTCCGGAAAACATTCCCTTGGAGCCGGTAGTCATACGTTCGATCGAAGCAGTCAGAGTCTTTGCTGAGCAACATAAGGTAAATCTTCTTTCTGATCCGATGGACTGTACCGTCTATGCTGATGGAAATCGTTTGATTCAGGTTCTTGTAAATCTCATCTCCAACGCCGTAAAGTTCTCTCCGGTTGACGGCAACATTACTATTTCGGCGAAACCGGCTGGTGAATTCGTAGAAGTCAGAGTCACCGATCAAGGTTGTGGCGTGCCTAAGTCTTACCATGCAACTATATTTGAGCGATTCAG
>CAZSNX010000011.1:0-1404 GCA_964607945.1 uncultured Candidatus Obscuribacterales bacterium | reverse complement strand
CAGGTACGTGCCACCGATGCCACCCAAAAGGGGGGAACCGGGCTCGGACTGGCGATTTGTAAGGCAATTGTCGAGCAACATGGCGGCACTATCGGCGTCGAGAGCGAAGAGGGCAAGGGCAGTACCTTCTGGTTCAAAGTGCCGGTCAATCCGCCGGCGCCGCAAGCGGTGGCTGAAATACAGGCTGCAAAGGCTTAGCCCTCTTACTGTTGTTTCCGGCAATGCTCTCGCTGCCGTGTCACCGCCGTGTCACCGCCGTGTCACCGCCGTGTCACCGCTTCCGTGGAGACTGACAGCAAATTGCTGTACGAGTTAGACACACGAGAAGGGATGGCATGGCTGGACGCAGAGTTTCAGACGAAATCGGTGGTGAGCGAACGCTTACGCAAGCCTTGACGGCAGGTCTGTTAGTCGGACTTTTCCCCGATCCGCCCGGGCAATCTAAAGTCGGTAGAGCAGATCTTATTAATGGCACGCTTCGCGTAGGCGACAAGCTTTACGATGTAAAAGATGGTCAGCTCTTCGATTGTGGTCATAAAGCCTCTTCGAGAGCTCCGATTGGTGAGGTCAGAACCGATTACACTGTTACCCTTACTAATGAAAAGCCGATTGCACTTGCCAATCAGAAGAATGTCCTTTTCCAATTTACGCTTGGGGATAATCCGGAAGTTCACCGGCTATTTTCAGCTCAGGCGGAGAATGCAAAATCCGGCAAAATCGGCGACGGAAAACTTGTTGATGCAAAACAACTGCTGGTAGCTGCAGCGAATGCGGAATTGGAGGCTGCCAAAGCGCAAAGCCAGTATTTGAGAGAATCACCGACTCTTACTGCACGACTGGCGGAATCCACCTGGTTTGGCATCGGGAATCGTTCTGGTTCCATAAAAGCCTTGCAGGAGAATCTGGAGACGCAGTCGAAGCTGCTGAAGGGAAATCTCGACACAGCCTTTTCGCAAGGACTGCTCGAAGGTAAGTTGGATGGAAAGAAGCTCTCCGACTATTTGCAAGTCACAAAGAAGCTAACTGGAGCCCTGGCGTCCACGGCCACCGATGCGGTGGAATTGGCTGTCGAAGGTGTTCGGACGCAAAAGCAGATTAACGAGGCGACCTATATGGGGGCACTTACTCTTGCGGCGGCGCCTGCCGGAATGTGGGTGGCCGGTGCTGCGGGCATTGGGCGGACTGCGATGGCGTTGCGGACGTTGGGAGTTATGGCCGGTGGTTCTGAGTTGTCGGCGTTCTTCAGATCGACGATTGGTGACGATCACGACCAGATAATGCGCAATAGATTCTCCGGCGCGATTGAATCAGGGTTATTTGTTGCCGGTGGAATTGGAGCGCGTGCAGTGAAGGATGCATCAACGGCAATCAAGACCTATTTTGCTGTTGGCGACGCAGCGCTTC
>CAZSNX010000010.1:1010-23462 GCA_964607945.1 uncultured Candidatus Obscuribacterales bacterium | reverse complement strand
ATTGATGACATGCTTGAAATTCAGCTTGTCCTCATATTGGTACTTACCGTTTACGTTTAGCTCTAAGTTTCGGCGTTCTCCGCTGGGCTTGCCGTCGTCGGCCCATTTGCCCTCCTTATCCTTCGCTTCGCTCTTACCGGTCCAGACTCCTTCTTTGTCCTTGGTCCAAGTTGTGCGTTGATTGCCGTCTTTGCTAGTTTCAACAACTTTAGTCAGATCACCCTTGTCGTAAGTGGCCTCTACTTTAGAGCCGTCCTTTCGATTGAGCGCGGTCGCTTTCTTACCGCTGTCATCGAGATCGACTGTCGAACCATCCTGAAGCTCCCGGCCTTTAGCCACGGTGCCGTCAGTTTTATGAACCTGCACTTCTCCGTTAGGCTTCTTGTAGACCAGTTCGTTACCGTTGCGAAGATCAAACTTGCCGTTGACGATTGATTCAACTCCGAATCTGTCGGTCTTTATCCAGCGACCCATATCATCCTTATAGAAGTTGGCTTCACCGTGCTCATCCTTAAGATTAAACTCGGTGAGATTGCCATCCCTATCTATCTTGGCATCGAGAGACTTCTTGCCACCCGGATAATCGAGCTTGAGATTCTTCGGCTCCCCAACTGGTTTATCGGTCTTGGTATCAGACTCGGTGACATCTCTTTCACCCTTCACTTCCGTCTTGGTCTTTGCCCCTTCACCCCTTTCCTTCGGCTCTGGCTGTCCGGGCTTGACCTTGTCGAAGAGATCACGCAGTTGATCCAGAGCACCCTCTTGGCCCTTCCCAGGCGCCTTTTTCGTCTTGTCTGCCGCAACAGGAATCTCCGACAGCATATCGGCCAGCGATCCAAGATTAGCCGATTGCGTCGGCGGAGCGTCATTAGCCAATGCTCTCAATTGCGATGCCTGCAGGCGGCGAGTGCTCAAATTTGCCAGGTCGGGACTGTCTGCCGAACCACCCTTTGCCATGTTTCCGCTTAGTGCAAGCGACTCGGCGGTAAACATCTGGGAGCCTTTTAGCAGCCCTTCGAATCTCGCGTCGGCTGAACCGAACTTTCCGCGAAATGCGGGCAGAAACGGGCTGGCTGTGTCCTGCGTCGGATAGCGACTTAAAATGTCTCGACGGCTGTCATCCTCACTTCGATTGGCCGGCCATGCCGCCGTCTCGGTGCGGGGAACCTCCGGCGTAAAATTTAAGTTGCGAACTTCTGAGGCATCATTTTCTTGCTGTCTGGGTAGCTCTTGTACCATGAATACCTTCCCACGTTTAGTAATATCTAGGGGCAGCTAACAGGGGCGATGGCGCCAGAGGCTAGGCGCCTTTCAGCTTCGGAAATCGATTGATGCAGGCACGCAATAGATTAGGAAATAGCTGTGAAATTTCCGTGACATCGAAGTTGCCAGCGCTTGTACGGCAAGCTTTTGCAACAAAGATGAGAGCAAGTGACCGAAACGGCCCTGCTCTCATCTCTGCATTTCACAGTGACTAAAGAAACGGCAGAGCCGTTGCCTGTCTTGGTAATCTCCAGCTGCGCGCCGACACTTGCCCGCATCATTCGCACTTCTGTCTGAGCTTAGAAGTCTACGAGCCGGCTGTGAAAAATTCGTGAAACGATTCTACTTTGTGAAAACGGTCTCGGCTGCAGGCAGATTGAGCAGCATCAATTCGTCCCGGGATGAGTCTGCCAATAACGTCTCGACATCGCTTAGGCTGATATACTGCCGCCTGCCAAAGCGAGAATCATCCTGGTCGGGGAAGTCGGATCGCCAGTGGGCTCCACGCGACTCTCTGCGCGAAAGCGCAGAAAGAGCAATGAGTTGACCGAGAATGAGCAAATTGGCTGCTTCACATTCCGCGGTTGCGACCATTTGACTGGTTACCGAAGACTCGGACAGGTACTCGAACAGCTCGGTCAACCCAGATTGGTTGCGCTCCACACCGGCATATTTATACATCAATCTCCGGAAGTCTCTTAAATTGGCCGGCAATTGAAAGGAGAAAGCATTTTCTTGAAGCGAGCCGATAAAATTCGGACTTTGCTCAAGCTTTGACTTAAGAATCTGCCGAGCCACACGCAACGCCATCACTCCTGCTTCGAGCAATGAATTGCTTGCCAGCCGGTTGGCTCCATGCAAGCCGACGGAAGCACATTCACCAAGCGCATAAAGAGATGGAATCGTCGTCACCCCGTTTGCGTTCGTCCAGATGCCACCCATAAAATAGTGGGCAGCAGGACAAACAGGAACCGGCTCAGTTAATGGATCAACACCCCAGGTTCGACAATTGGAGACAATGTTAGGAAAGCGCTTCTCTATTTGTGCAACACCGATTGGTCTCAAGTCCAACCAAACACAAGGCAGCTCCATCTCTTGCATAGTTGAATTGATCGCCCGCGCAACAATGTCGCGAGTAGTAAGCTCAGCATCGGGATGAAAGCGCTTCATGAATCGGCGCCCTCCGCCATCAACCAGAACCGCACCGGCACCACGCACAGCTTCCGAAATCAGAAATGCCGGCGCACCAGGTCTGCATAAGGCAGTCGGATGAAACTGGACAAACTCCAGATCGGAAAGCATGGCACCAGCCCGCCAGGCGATCGCCACACCATCACCGGTGGCAACCAGCGGATTGGTAGTGCGCTCGAATACCTGTCCGATCCCGCCGGTTGCCAGCACGACTCGGCCGGCGCTTATTACCTGCAAAGATTGCCCTTCTAAGAGATAGGCTCCCACACAAGTGCCATCTTTAATGATCAAGTCTACGGCCAGCGTATGCTCTTTTATGACAATGAAAGGACTAGCTTTGACCCGCTGAATCAATGCTTGCGAAATAGCATGGCCGGTGGTGTCCTTCGAATGCAACACGCGCGCGCTGCTATGTCCACCTTCCAGAGCCAGCGCTGAACTGCCGTCTTGATTGCGGTCGAAACTGACTCCGAGCGAATTCAACCGATCGACCAGCTGAGCACCGTCTTTCAAGATCAAAGAGGCAATCGCCGGATCTGTCAATCCAGCTCCGGCTTTGACAGTATCCTGCAAATGAGACTCCAGGGAATCACCGGCAGAACCGGCAATCACAGCTGCAAGTCCGCCTTGGGCGAAATTGGTGTTCGAATCCGAAAGCGCGCCTTTAGACACGAGCATTACATTGACCTGCTCGTTGGCGAGTTCAACAGCCAAGAGCATTCCCGCCAGACCGGAGCCGATTATCAAAACTTCTGTATGCGCTAACTGGGAAGCTTGTTTGTTCATCGCTAGATCACCTCACAACTCAGGTGTTGAGACAGGAGTCTCAGGCGATGCCGGCAGTCAATCAAAAAATTGAGATCATACGCTCGATCGACTTGCGGGCCTTGCTTGCAATCTCATCTGGAACGGTAACGGGAAATACTTCTTCTTTGAGCGAGCGATGCAGCTTCTGGAGAGTGATCATCTTCATAAAAATGCAACTCATCTCGTTGTCGATTGGATAAAAGGTCTTCTCCGGATTTTCCTTGCGCAAACGATGCAGGATTCCGACCTCGGTGGCCACGACAAACTGATCGGCAGACGACTCTTGAGCCCGGCGAATCATCCCCTCGGTCGAAGTGACTTTCAGGCGGCCACTGCCATTTTGCCTGACCGCACGATCGAGATAAGGGGTCAAACAGCCGCATTCCGGATGAATCAGAAGTTCAGCTTCCGGATGCTCGCCTAGTTTTTCGTCTATCTTCACCGGTGGAATCGCGGCATGCACATGGCACTCACCCATCCAAATATGCATGTTCGTTCGACCGGTCACCTTTTGCACCCAGGATCCCAAAAACACATCCGGTAAAAACAATATCTCTTTGTCTTCAGGAATCGATCTAACGATTTGCAAGGCGTTGCCGGAAGTGCAACAGTAGTCAGATTCAGCCTTGATTGCAGCAGTCGTATTTACGTACGAAACTACGACTGCTCCAGGATGCTCGGCTTTCCAAGCCAACAATTGATTTAGGTCGATCGACGAAGCCAGCGAACAACCAGCCTCCAGATCGGGTATCCAAACCTGCTTATCCGGACAGAGAATGGCGGCAGTCTCAGCCATGAAATGAACGCCGCAAAATATAATTGTCTTGGCGCTTGTACGCGCAGCTTGCTGCGAAAGTCCGAGCGAATCACCAACGAAGTCGGCGATATCTTGAATCTCGGCAATTTGATAGTTGTGCGCAAGAATCACCGCATCGTGTTTGCGACGCAAATGATTTATTTCCGCGACAAGATCCTCAGCGGCTAAAGCATAAGATTGTTGATTGATATCGATTGTGCTCATGGCTATATTCCAACCTCTAAGCTGATATCGATGTTCGGTGCCGAATGCGTGAGCGCACCGACCGAAATTGCATCGACGCCGGCAATAAAGTACCGATCAAGATTGCTCAGGCTGACCCCACCGGATACTTCGACAATTGCACGCCGGTTGATAATTCCTACAGCGTGCGCGATCATTTCCGGGCTCATGTTATCCAGCATAATATGATCGGCGCGAGCTTCCACCGCTTCCAAGACCTCTTCCAGAGTCGCCGTCTCAACTTCTATTCGCCCCTCGGCTCGAGCTAGGCGAGCCAGCCGAATTGCTTCGGACACAGATCCAGCAAGGCGAATATGATTGTCTTTTATCAAAATCTGATCGTAGAGCCCGAAGCGATGATTGAATCCACCACCCACTCTCACTGCGTACTTCTCAAATGCGCGCAGACCAGGTGTTGTCTTGCGCGTATCTAGAATCGCTATTGAGTGGGGCTTGGCCAGCTCAACATATTGATTGGTATTAGTGGCAATACCAGAAATCCGCTGCAAAAAATTCAGCGCCGTGCGCTCACCGGTAAGAATCGCCGCTGCCGGTCCTCTTACAATTGCAACTACTTCGTTGTTCCCTGCGCTGCGCTCTCCTTCCTTCTTGAATGCCGAGACCTGCACGCGAGGATGGACCTTTTGAAAGACCAGAGCCAGCACATTCAAGCCGGCAATGATCGAAGCTTGCTTGTAAACAACCTTGGCTACCACGAACAGGTCGGAAGGCACAAGCGCTTGAGAAGTGCAATCGCCGGACCCAACATCTTCGGCGAGAGCGACATTGATGGCGGTATCCATCAGCCCTTCGCTAATGGCATCCGGTTGAAGCGCTTGATTATCCCAAGGCTTACCACACATGACGCCAAGCTGGTTGATTTGCTGAGTAATCATCTTCTTCTCCCCGGGTGGTCGAGCATGTAACTAAGTTACGCTGGTGACAGACCGAAGTAATCGTTTGATTGACGTTATATCATAAATTAGATGAAATTTCAATTACCCATACAGGTGTAAGATCTATTTCGAGAGTAGCTGCGAGAAACAGCAACGTACCTTATGGAAATTCAATACTTGAATTGACAAGGTATTACGGTCGCAGAGACAGAAAGCATGAAGTCAAGAGAATGTCAATTAGACGGTCAGTTTCATCTATATGCCTCACCCGCTGGAACCGGCTCAAATCCCGTCCCCCGGCTTGATTCACAAGCCAGCAGGTGAAATTAACACTTGCTTATAATTGTGCCGCTTAGTGTTTTTACCATTACAGTATGTGTTGAGGTTAAAAGTTCACAATGAAACTAGGATCTACTGCACGGATTGGCTGGTTTTCGCTCGCTACAGTAGGAGCGGCAACTATCCTTCAATTTATCTCTACGCAAGCCAAAGCTTACGACTCAAGCGTATACAACAATCTCATGCGCACCCGCGACGCCCTTCTCCAGCAGAGGGATTATCTGCGGCGCTCGGCCGACGAAACAAGCAAACAGCTCGACCAGTTGCAGCAGAAGATGGGAAGGATAAATAGCTATCTCGACCAAAATGACAAAAACTTACGCGATATAGACGCCGCACTCAATCAGTATCGCTAGAACTAGGAGGTAATCCGAATGCCGACAGATAAGCAACGCAATTTACTATCGTTGTCTTTGGTCACAGTGGTTTGCGTTATGCCAGCCTTTTCGGCAGAGCCCCAGAGCAAAAAGGAATGCACAGCCGGCTCCGCACATGAGTGCGAAGTATCGATCGTTAACCCGCATGCCGCATGCATCGAATCTGAAAAGGTAATAGACACGTTGAAGCACATGGCAGCTCTGCTTGCCAAAGGCGATATCGAAGCTTATTCGGAGTATCTGGCCGACGGCTGCACCACTTTCGACGAGGAGACTCACAAACTGATTGCCGGGAAAGAAGCGGTGATCGCCGACCTCAAGAAGAGACTCTACACTGCCGCACCGGATGGCAAAGAACCAGTTTTGACGCTGACAATCGAAGAACCATATGCCAAAGTCAACGGAGACGTGGCAGTCGTCACGTTCAAGGCAATCAAGGAGCTGGGCGGCTCTCATCCGGACAAAGAAGAAGTCCATGCGACCGACGTCTTTGTAAAACACGGCGAGAAGTGGCAAAAGCTGCACTTTCGCGGCAAGTGGAAAAAGATCAGCTAAGCCGAAAAGCAGACAGCCAGCCGGACTCCACTGCACTCAAGCAGTCAGTTTTGTTATATAGTAAAAATGCAGGCTTCCTGTAACAGCCACAGTCCCCGCTCTTCGACGGATCGTGCCGCCTGACCCCGGGGGAAAAATGGGGAATCCTGCAGGAGACTGGTTAATATGAAACTTGATACCCAAAAATTCGGTCTTGCCGGAGGTATCATCTCTGCGCTTTTCGCATTCGTGTTAGCGCTGGGTTCCGCCTTTGCCGGCTGGGGAACAGGGCTGGTCGATTCGCTCGCTTCGATGTATATCGGCTATAAAGCCGGCTTCGTCGGCGGATTGATTGGCGCACTCTGGGCGTTCGTTGAAGGATTCATTAGCTTCTATCTGATCGCCTGGGTGTACGACTATCTCCAGAAGGAAAAGTCAGCATAGACATTCCTGCAAGCAACCTAAAACTGCATATGTAAGTGCCGTAAGTCAGACTCTCAGAGCGAACGAAAGTACTGACGGTTTGCCTTTCCGAAAGCAAATCGCCGCCTTACTTGTTTACTTTTTCGAGCACCTGGCCCAGCTTTGCTTTGATATCACCGATATCGGAAAGTTGTCCGATATTGGCATATAAGAAGGCTGTGCAAGCCACCAGAACAGCTGCCAGCGCACCGGTACAAGTAATCACCAGCGAACGCAGATTGTCCTTCTGTGAAGCTGGCTTGGTTTTGGCCGCGGCTACTTGAATCTCTTTGACTTTATCTTCGAGCGCCCGGGAAACGGGCAGGATGCTTTTGTTCACATGCGCGCGAAATTCGGTCAGTTCTTTAGAAAGCTCAGCATTAAGCCGCTCCAGCTCCTTCTGCGAGCTTTCCTGCACGACCTTATTATGCGACTCGAGCTTCAATCGAGCTTCCTCAAATTGAGTCACATATCGTTCGGTGATTCTGGCAAAAGCCTTTTCCTGAGCTTCTACCGCTTCCAAGAACGAACGCTGTTGTCCGGACATTTTCCCGGACAAGGCAGTAGTTATATTGTCTGTCTGCATCTTCATGATGCGGTCGATCTCGCTTTTCGAATAAGTAGCATACTTAGGACCAACGTCCTGAGAGACAGATCGTGCCTCCGAGGTCTTCGCTCCGGTGCTGCCGACGGCGGAAAGCTCGACAGCCGGAATGGTAGCGATGTGACCTTCCGGCAAAGCAAAAACTTGAAACGGTTGGGTCGGAAAGACATCAACGAATTTATCTTCGGCAATCAGTCCGGCTGTGCGCTCCTTGAGGTTGATCCGTACATAAAAATTGCCAATCTTTTCAGGATCCATTCTTAGCTGAGTTGCCATAACTTGTGCAACCTTTTCCGGCAAGAAGCGCGTATCGTAGGCTGTTTTCAGCCATGGGCGTAAAGCGTCGGCACCCTTCTGCCCGGAGTCGCTAGCGCTCCAGCGATCGCGCGAATAGCGCAAGCCGAGGTCCGTAGGCTTGGTGTTTCGGTCGATCTCGAATGTGATATGCCCTTCGGTCTTAACGACATCGATGTAAGCGGCTCGTAAACTCGGGTGATCGAAACGGGCGGTAAATCCAAATGTCTCGGATAATGCCTTAACTTGATCGTTACTCAAACGGAAAAGCCGTCCCTGATACTTGCGATTCGGCTCCAGATATACCAAGTCGAAAATTCCAAACTCCGGAATGAAGACTTCCGGCGAAATTTCCTGCGCGCTTTCCTTCACGGCTCTCCGCTCGAAAGCGGCTGCCGGAGCCTCCTTCGGGTTAGTGCGTTCCGGCGCTGCCGGCGGCTGGCTAGAAGCAACCGCATCAACTTTTTCACCAACAGCAGACTGCGACTCAGTTGCTCCCAGCACCGCCGAGTTGCCACCGACATCAGTTTGTTGCCACGATTGACTTGCCGGCGCCGTCTCGTTCACAGGCTGATCAACAGCCTGAACTAGCGGTTCGCCTTGTGCTGAGTCTTGCTCTTGTCCTTGTTGATGAATCTCTGAAATCATTGATAAACGCTCCATCACCCTCATAGCTAGGCTTTCGGTCGCAACAACCAAACGACTGGTCGCTTTCGACTCCAGCAATGACCGGAGGTCACAGCGGCTGCCGAACCCGTCCACCTTGTCATGACCGCTCCACTTTACGCAGTAACCGCAAACAGAATGGACAGACTACAGAAGTATCTCACGACTGACCCTGAAGTTGCCAGCACGCAACGACTACTAGCCACCACCAGCTTAGAACCCGCCGGCGTTACCATCGGACTTTGAGCCTGCTGACCCAGATTCCTTTTTAACCTCAGCCGGAGCGTCGGTCGCACTATGTAGTCCTGGGTCTACTCGAGAAATAGACGTGAACGCGCCGGCCAGGCGTTGCGACGGATGCTTCTGCTGAAAGTAGCGAACGGCACGTGAGGCTTCCGGCGCTTTACCGTCGAGACTGAGCGCTCTGCCAAGATGCAACCAGTCGGCAAAACACCCGTGACAGGTGTCGACAACATGCTTAAAGTGCTCAGTCGCATCCGAATAATCGGCGCTTGCCAATTCTGCCAAGGCCAGCTCACGAGTTAGATAATAGTCACCGGCGGACTTGCCAAGCTCATCCTTGACTTGAGAAATGACAGTCGACGCCTTCCCTTGCCTACTCAAAGACCGCTGGCGAGAAGACTCCTTTGGCAACTCGAGTGCGCGCGATTGCAAAAGATAGGCATTGTCATAATTGTCGAGCAAAAACGGGTCCCACTTGAAATCATGCTGCACCGGATAACCGATTGCTGTCATCGAGCGCTGCCAACCGGTTTTCTTAATGGTAGTGGCATATTCAGCGGTCCGCTTCAGGGCGCGCGCTCTGTCCCCCTGCAAGAAATCCAGCTTGGCGAGCAGCAGGATAACAGGTGGGTATGAAGAGATGGACTGGGCATGCTCAGCAGATCGACGAGCAGCCTCAAAGTCACCGGACAGATACTGAATGGTCGCCAATCCTTGATAGCCGAACTGCGAATTCGGGAAACAAGAGATCAAACGCCTAAAGTGATCTTCGGCCTTGGCTAAATCAGCCAGGCGCATGTATGCAAATCCGATGTCGCCGTGAATGTGGCAGAGGTTGTGATTGAGCTCGAGAGCTTTCTGCCAGGCATTGACCGCCTTCTCGTAATTGCGCATCAGATAATGTGTAACTCCGATGCTAAGGGCAGTTTCACTATCGCGAGAATTAAGCTCCCAGGACTTGTGCAACGCATCAAGCGCCTCGTTGTAACGACCCTTCATGTCCAAGGCCAGTCCTAGGACGGCAAATGGCAGTGAATCAGAAGCATCGGCAGACGTCGCTTCCATCAATGAAGAAATGGCTGAGTCGACCTGATTGTGCGCCATTTGTGTAATTGCTCGGGAAGTCGCTGATTGAGAATGTGTTCTAGGTTCGACTCGCCAGCTTTGTCCTTGCGCCGAAGCTTGAGAGCAACTCAATGTCCAAGCGGTGATTCCGGCAAGTAATACTGCCAACTTCCCAAGCACTTTGATTCTCCTTCGGTGAAAGCCGACACTACTAAAAGACAAAGACCGGCCGGTCCGGCAACTGCTCGAAATCATCTTCTGAAAAGGCGTAGAGCCGGGCTGGTCTGAATGATGACTCCTGGCTGGTTTCATCGAGCTCTTGCAAGACCCCCCGCGCCAGAAACTTCTTTCGAAAGTTACGGTTGTCGACCACTTTTGCAAGAACGGCTTCATAGACATCTTGCAGATCACGCAAAGTGAATTTCGCAGGCAAGAGCTTAAAGGCCGCCGGCGAATACTCGATCTTGTACTTCAGCCGCTGGTGAGCATATGTAATGATTCGTTCATGGTCGAAGGCAAGTTCGGGCAATTTACTTACCGGCCACCAGGCAACTCCGGAAGCATCCGAACTCGCTTTCAATTCAACTTCCTCACCCTCCCGCAAGAGCGCCAAATATGCGACCGTGGCAACTCGACCGCGCGGATCTCGCCCCCTGTCCCCAAATGTATAAAGTTGTTCCAAGTAAACATTGGAGACATTCGTCTCTTCGATAAGCTCCCTGTTAGCAGCACTTTCCAGCGATTCATCCTGCTCCGAAATGAAACCGCCAGGTAAGGCCCAGCTCGATTTGAAGGGCTCGTACTTGCGCTTGATCAACAATACTTCCAGCGTTCCCTGGTGAATGGCAAACGCCACTA
Organism: uncultured Candidatus Obscuribacterales bacterium; assembly: GCA_964607945.1. Taxonomy (GTDB): domain Bacteria; phylum Cyanobacteriota; class Vampirovibrionia; order Obscuribacterales; family Obscuribacteraceae; genus JAGVKB01. Next base: position 12,824 of record CAZSNX010000010.1, on the reverse strand, counting down.
TATCCACCGTCACGCGCACGACTTCACTGGACATCAATTGCTTCCTTTGCACGCAGCAGTGGATGAGAATATCTCTCTGCAGCTCATCTCATTTACCTGCTGCGCTACGTTTCTCGAGATACTCCATTAGCCCCTTGGGATTGTCTGTAATAATGCCGTCGACTCCCATTTCAACGGCTTCTTTCCACTGCTCCGGTTTATTGACGGTCCACACGTTTACTTCCAGACCGTCCTTGTGCGCTTGCGCTACATTATCGGCTCTAATCAACTCGAATCCAGGGTTCCAGGCCTTGGCTCCGACACCGGCTGCATACTTCCCGAGGTTTACAAGCAATCCGTCAACCAGGATAGCGACTTTATACTGAGGAGCCTTTTTGTGAAGACGCTGCAACAACTCATGATCGAACGAGCTAATCACAATCTTGTCGGGATGCTTGTAAGTGGAAAGCAGCTTTATCAAGTCGTCTTCTATACCGGGATAGCCTACTGGAGCGTTCTTTATCTCGATATTCAAAACAGCCTTGCCGTCTATCAACTCGAGTACTTCCGACAACAACGGCAAATGCTCGCTTTTGAACTCTGAATGAAACCAGGCACCGGCACCCAATCTCTTCAACTCCAAATAGGTGAGATCTTTGACGAGTCCGGTACCATTGGTGGTGCGCCCGACATTTTCGTCATGGATGACAACCAGCTCACCGGATTTGCAGCGATGGATATCCAATTCGATGCCATCGACATGAACATCGAGACTCTTCTTAAATGCGATCATAGTATTTTCCGGAGCCCACTTTCGTCCGCCGCGATGAGCGATTACCTTCGGCTGATGATTGGCGGCTGCACCATGAACCTTCGCCGCCGATTGTTCGGCTGCCACCGCCGGTTGCCAACAGCTGCACGCCGCCGAGGTTAGTCCTGCAAACAAAAGAAAGCGGCTGATAGTAATCATGATTTGCCTGGCAATAATTAGTGACATGAGTTTGGACCTTAGTTACTTTACCGGTAGGACGGTGTTGAAACAGGGAAAATATAACCTGTGCGCCCTGATTAGAGTAAGATTTTGACATGAGACGATGCTTAGAGCTGCCTCTTGCAATCACAACTTTTCTGGCGCTTACCCTGGCCACGGGAGCGCACGGCGGAACTGTCGAATCTATTGCCGATTCAGCAAAAGAGCATAATCGCGTAGGGATCTCCTTGCAAGCCAAAGGCAAACTTCCGCAGGCCGCAGAGGAATATCGCAAGGCAATTCAACTTAATCCAGGCGGCGCAGGATACCACAATAACCTGGCCCTGGTTCTGAAAGATATGGACCAGCTGGAAGAAGCCGAGCGGGAAGAGCGGCTGGCCTTGAAGCAAAGACCCAATCGTCCGGACTATCACTTCAATCTCGGATTAATCTTGCAAAGGCAGAACAAGCTGGAGCAATCCGAAGCGGAGTTTCGGCAGGCAGTCACGATGGACGCTTTGGATCCCGACTTTCACTATCGTCTCGCCCAAATTCTCATGCAGCAATCGAAGTCACAGGATGCCGAGCAGGAGATCAAAGTTGCCATCACCTTGAAGCCCGGTGAATCGCGCTACCACAAACTGCTAGGAGACTCTTTGCTTCAGCTTGGCAAGCATGAAGAGGCGCTTTTGGAGTATCGCAAAGTGCTGGAGTTCACTCCCAATACCCCTGATGTCGGCGACCTTCAAAACAAAATCAACTATTTGAAACAAGTACTGAAGGTGCGCTAAATCAGTGGAAACACGCGAAGAGCGTAGATTACTAATCTGGCAACGAAGGTTGACAGTGTCAATCCTTACGCTGGTTTTCTGCTTCCTGCTCTTTCAGATTGGCGCATACTTCGCAGATCTGCTTCGCATTCTGGGAATATCCGTCCTGCTTTCCTACCTCCTGATTAATGTCGTCGACTATCTCGAACGTTACCTGAGATCTAGGGCGGCTGCCATATTGGTAGTCTATGCAGTTCTGGTAGCTGTCACCGTTGTTGGTGCCATCGTAGTGGTACCGGCCATGGTGTATCAAGTCACTCAATTGGTCGAGACGGTCTGGGAGAAGTTCCCGGACATGATTCAATGGTTGGGCAAAGCTTGCAGCCCGCTGGAAGCCCGGCTCCATGCCGCCCAGATCGATTTACGTGCAATCGATATTTTGAATGGCGTAACTGCCAATCTGCCCAAGCCCGACCCTGGCGCGCTTTTAGCACGTGTGACCGACGTGGCAATGTCCACGATGACTTGGCTGCTTTACAGCATTAGCGTGTTTTTGGTGTCCTTCTATTTCCTGCTGGAAGGTCATCGCATGGCTGATGCGATTATCGACTTGTTCCCCAGACGCTTTCGAGCATCACTGCACCTTCTGGCCAGCGATATGGACCGGAATATGCAAGCATTTTTTCGCGGACAAATAGTCCTGGGATTGTTGGCCGGAATCATAATGCTGGGCGTTTATCTGGCACTGGGAGTGCCCTATGCACTCGTCTTCAGCGTCTTTCTGGCAGCCTGGGAGATCGTTCCAGTCATTGGTCCACCGATCGGCTTCTATCCGGCCATAATTCCAGTAGCGATGCACGGCATGGACCACTGCCCAGGCAATCGAGCCGTCCAGATTTTGATCCTGGTTGCAATATTCAATATTCTCCAATGGGTGAAAGATAACGTAATCGCTCCACGCTATATCGGCAATGTGATCGGTGTTCATCCGATTATTATTTTCATCGCCATCCTGGTTGGTGCCAAGCTGGACGGCATTTGCGGAATAATTTTCGCATTGCCGGTTGCGTGTTTGCTGAATGTTTTAATTGGGCATCTTCCGCTTGAGAGCTCCGAAGAGGAAAGTCCTCTTCGCCCTGATCTGCCTGAAAACGTCACGCAAATGGCGGCATCAATTAGCCAAGAACCGGTCGAGACCGAACTTGCCGAAAGCAGGCCGAACGCAGACTCCGGTCAAGTTGAACCGAGAGCGCAATTGCAATGAAAGGCCCGCCTTTCGGGGTTTGCATCGCCCACGCCCAGAAAAGCATGAAAGACAAAGAACGGCCGGCCGGTCATACCTAACCGGTTGCCTTACATGTCGTCGAACTTGTCCATCCGTGCATCGTCATCGTCCGGACCAATCGGGAAACCGATCATTGCTCCGACATCTGAAACTGCATTGGCACAGCCATGAATGAAAGCCTTGAATCCATGCTGTTTGGGTTGATTTTGCTTGGCTTGAGCCAGCGCTGCATTTTCCACATCCGGATTGACGCTGGGCGCCACCTCTCCCGGCTTGAGGGGATCGAGCCTGACTAGCGAGTTGTACTCTCTGTCTACTACGCCATCCATCGCGCGTCTGTCCAACTGCACACCAGAGCCCAGAAAATCGCCAACGTCGGCACCATTTACGACCTCTTGAGTTCCGGAAGAAGGAGGCACAATCGGCAACGGATCTGTCTTCCTGATCATGCGGAACGAATCTTGCATTTGAGCGCTCGATCGAGCCGCTTGCGCCGGTCGTGCCTGTCCGGAGTCAGATTGCGGAACAATAATCGTATAGTCATCCTGAGTCTTGCCGGCAGGCATCCCGGACGAATTAGCCTCTTTGGCCGCTGCCGCCGCAGCTTGAGCAGCTTCCTGTGCGGCTCTTGCTGCAATTTGAGCGGCTTTCGCCGCTTCCGCTGCCGCCTGCTCAGCCTTTACTTCTGCTTGAGCAGCAGCCTGCGCCGCCGGTGATTGCTGCTCAGCCATAGCCGGCGCAGCACTTGCGACCGCCAAGAGTGCCAGCAACGTGAGCGAATTGCGCATCATAGATAAGAGCCCCGCCAGGATTGACAGCGAAACTCTACCACGAACCTGTCAATGTGGTATGAGCCGCTTCAAAGGATGGCGGGACATTCCGGCATTGCTATTTCCAGGTTATGGAGCTTACAGCTTTCATAACATCCGGCTTTAGCAAGCTATAGTTCGAAACACCGGGCTTGGATTTGTCCTTGTCCTGATTGGACGCCTCGAATGAGACTACATCAATGGTTGATTTCGCGGCGTCAGGATTTGCATAAACAGTAGTTTTCATTCGGTCGTCCTCCGGCTTGCCGTCGGGTCCGGACACCTTACTTTCAGTGATAAGGACTCGCTTGCCGCCTATCTCTTCGACACGGAATTTATGGTCGGATTGCGGGCGGGCATCGATACCATTTGGTATCGCCGGATAAAGTTGGTCCATCTGCTTTTCAGTCAGCTCTATCTCTTTGCCGAGATTCTCTTTTTTTATACTGTCTAGAAATTCGTTGAAAGCCTTGACTGTTTCTGGTTGTTGGTTGTAATAACCAAACTTAGTAACGGCGATTTTCGCATCCTTCTTATCGGCATCTTGGTGCTGAAGGACAGTCGTCTTCACATTGTCGTCGGGCGGATTGTCATCTGACGGTTTCACATCGGCGACCTTGAAACCTTCAGGCATTGCCATATCCTTGATCGTTCCTTGATCTAGTGTTAGTCGTTCGACAGCCTTGCCGTCGGAATTCTTCTGTCCAGGCTTGTCAGCCGGTTTGTCAGTTGGCTTATCATCCGGATCTCCATTCGACTTGTCAGGATTGTTAGCTGGCTTGTCGTTAGGCTTATTCTCCGGCTTGCCACCTGGTTTGCCCTGATCGTCCTTGGGTTTGTCTTCTTTCTTTTCTTCAGGTTCAGAGGAATTATCCTTCGATTTTTCAGGTGGTTTGTCGGCCGGATTGTCGGTCGGATTCTTACCTGGTGCAACCTTGCCTGCAGGCTTCTCACCTGGCTTGACAGCAGGCCCCTCCGCCGGCTTACTGCCTGAATTGGCTGGAATATCTTTCGGTTTTTCACCGGGCTTGTCTGCCGCCTTTTCACCTGCTCTAGCCGGGCTATCTTGCGGTCGTGCTCCAGGCTTATCGGCCGGCTTTTCATCGGGCTTGCTTGCGGATTTATCTGCCGGGTTCGCAGGCTTCTTTCCATCCTTGCCGGCTGAGTCTTGCCTTTCCCCTGCGTTGGCAGCAGAGGAATGCTTGTCAGCACTGGCAACCTGAACGATACCATCAGCCAAATTCTTTAAACTGCCCTGAGAACGGGCATACTTACCATCTGTCAGGCTGAATGCGCTGTCTTTATCGAAGAGGTTCTTAATCACGTTTTCCGATCTGTCATCGGTATTTTTCAAAATCGCCCGGATGCTGTCAGCAGAGCTCTTATCGCTCGGATAGAAGCTAGCGGTAGAGTCGGCAGCCGGAGAATTAGTAAAGTTAGTGCGGTCTATATCGCTATCATTTCTGGAGTCTTGCATTTCGATTCCTCAAGGGATAATTCTTTTTGGAGAAAGCACACAAACACAAATAGTAATGCGTTCGCTTCACCGGAATTGGGGCTAAACCGGTGAGCAGACTATAGACTCAATTTGTTGCAAATTGGTGAGTAAAACATGGTGTAGATGTGACTAAATCGTGAAATTTTTGTGAAACAACATTCTGCAAAATTATGTTCAATCACGGCGATCGACGCTTCTTACCAAACAAAGATTCGAAGCTATTTCAGCTTCTTGACCGACCCTCAGCTTCAGCGAAGTTTTCTGATAGAGCACCACGACCGGGCGCTTGTTCCGCTCGTAAAGATTGCGAACGGTCAGCCGATCGTGATGCCGCCGTATCAAAGCACGCGTTCCACTTGGAACAATGATTCGATAGCTGTTGCCGCTAACAATTGCTTTATTCAATCCGCCAACCACGCTGTCACCCTGCTTGAGTAAACCGGTATCACGCGCAGATTGCCAGTGCCTTGAAATTGCATCAAGCCGAGAAGGAATCCAAGGCAGCGCTGCATGTATATCGAACGCCATTGCCGGCGATAAAGTGCTCAACGAACAGAAGAAAGACACTAATACCGAAGAGACTAAACCAAACCTTTCTAGCATATTCACTCTCCTCCGCACCAAGACGCTTGCGCGAAAGCAGAGCCCGGCAGTGATGGCTGCCTGGCTTCCGGAGTCGTTAAGAATTGATTGGATCCGGATTTTGGTTGAAGTTTAGGCAAAGCAAACGCTCGCAAGAATGGGATTCTTACGAGCAGATAACATTTAATTTGCGGATCTTACGGGCGGACAGTAACAATCCACTTCACTGCCGTGTCGCTACAAAACTGCAGCTACAAGTCTCAGCCAGGGCAAACATCACACGAAAGTGAACTATGCCTTGCCATTCCACTCATCGAGAAACTCCTGGAGAAACCGCTCCATAAACTCATGCCGTTTGGCTGCGAGCTTTTTAGCAGTGCTTGTGTTCAATCTATCCTTCAGCAAAAGCAGCTTCTCGTAAAAGTGATTGATTGTGTGACCTTGACTGGACTTGTATTGCTCGAATGTGGCATGAAGTTCAGGCGGAACAGCTGGATCGTACATCAGCCGGCCCTTATGCCCTCCATAAGCAAATGTGCGCGCGATGCCGATTGCGCCAATAGCATCCAAACGATCGCCGTCTTGAACGACCTTTCCCTCAGTCGATTTCATCTCAGTAACAACACCGGCGCCTTTGAATGAAATGGTTCGAATGATATCGCAGACATGCGCAATCACTTCCTCTTCCGCATGAAGGCTCTCGAGCCAGGTCCGAGCGGTACGCGGGCCGGCTTCCGTATCCCCATTATGAAATTTCCAATCGGCGATATCGTGGAGCAGCGCAGCCAGTTCGACAATATACAAGTCCACCTTCTCGCCGCGTCCAACTAATAGCGCATTCCTGCGCACACGATCGATATGAAACCAGTCATGCCCGCTCGAGTCAGCAGCCAGCCTGGAACGTACGTAATCTTCCGTGCGTTCTAAGATCTCCGCCTTCTCAGCTTCAGTTTTTCCCGTCATCGTCGCATCACTCATTTCGGCTCCAATTTTGCAGCATCATTGGCGGTATCATTACCCTTCCAGCATTCACGACAGAACCGGACAGCTTCCGCACAGGCAGCGCTGCGAATGCAGGGATTTAGATCATATCACCGCCGCCAGCGATAGTATTGATAAATCGGAATGCCGGAAACTAAAAATATCACTCCGGCGATCTTCTGAGCAAGACCAGTGCACAAGAAGGCACTCAATCCGAACACCGCAGCGCAGAATGAAGCAATCACCCAAGCCGAAGTATTCCCCTTAGCTCCAAGCCGAAACGGTCTTTCCAATTCAGGATCTGTATATCGTAGACTGATCAGACAGACAACATAGAGAAGCGCCAGCAAACCATAGATGAAAGCACCAGTGGCTCCCAGAAATGTATAAGCATCCGGCACAATGCCTGTTCTAGACAATAAGTCAGCTGCTATCGCAATCACGGACAGAAATACGAATTGAAACAAGAGCGCATATTGCGGAACATGGGTGACCGGATGCAATTTAGCAAAATGTGCTGGAAATAAGCCAGTTTCGGATGCCGTGCAAGCGGCCATCTCGACGCCGGCGAAACCGGCTATCGCTAACGGCAACGCCGAAAGCACGTTAGTACCGAAATTGGTAACACCAGCCGGACTCCTGGTTTGCATCAGCTAGGCAAATTAACCGGTTTGAACTTGCGCCTGGCGAGTGAAAGCAAAGGAGCGACCGTTAACGGGTTGATAATAGGCATGTCCATTTTGATCTACGCCGAGTATGCGGCCATTCCACTGGGCACCACGATCGCTTCTCCAGGAATACTGACCGGTTCTGCTCCAGGTAGAACCGTTGACACTTCTGATGCCGTCAACTTGTCCGGATTGATCGTAATGAACGTGCATTATGTGCCCGCGTCCATTGTCAACGCTGGTTACTCTGCCATTAGCATCCACAGCCGTGGTTGTGCCATCGGGGTAGTTCCGCTGCTTGGTGCCGTCCTGAAAGGAGGTAACTTTCATGCCATCGGCATACTGCCTGGTGACGCTGCCATCCTGATTTCTGGCGAAGACAGATCCATCCGCATTTGTTTGGACGACTGTTCCGTCGGGATTCTGCTGAATAATTCGACCGTCCGCTAGCTTCCAAATGATAGTGCCGTTGGCGTATCGCCAAACGCCGGAACCATCGGGATTCTCCTGCGAAGTGGAGCCGTCGGCGTTTCGCTTGATCACTGTACCGTTTGCATATCTCCAAATGGCGCTGCCATCAGCATTTTGCTGAGCGGTCGAGCCGTCCGGGCTGCGCTGAAAGATCGAGCCGTCCGGATTCCTTTGAATCAAGGTACCGTCCGGCTTCTGAAATGACGTCGTACCGTCGGCAGTTCGCTGCACGATCGTTCCGTCGGCATATCGCCGATAAAAGGAACCATCGGGGTTTTGCCGAATTAGTGTTCCGTCAGGCTTCTGCCAAGTGACGACGCCATCGGCGGTCTTTTGAATCGTAGTTCCGTCGCTATAGCGGCGATTATAGGTGCCATCGGGATTTTGTTGAATGAAAGTTCCATCCGAGTATTGCCAGATGAAAGTATGATCGGGCTTCTCGGTTATTTGCGTGCCGTTGCTGTACTTCCAGATCGTAGTGCCATCCGGATATTTATAGATAGTCGAACCATCACTGCCGCGAATGATCGTCGATCCGTCCGGACCGTGCTCGCCTGGATTGACCACGGGTAGCGGGCTCAATGCTTTGTCTTGCGCGGGCTGGCTTTCAACGGCTCGCGTTTGCAGCGCCTTGCCGCTCGTCAAATCCACCACGCTCAGAGCTTCAATGACGGCGCTATTGCTCGCCTTTGTTTGCTCCAGATGTCCGGCATCGATATCTTTGCTTTCTTTATAAGTTAGTTGGTCGTACATATGCACGCTTCTTTCGGTCAAGTCTCCGCGGTCCGGCTTCGCGGGCATGGAATATGATTCGATAATTGGCAATTATTGTCAGCGGTGAAATTACGTATTGGAAGCTAAACAATGGGAAGATTCCCACTTCAGCGGTTTGACTGCCCCGACCGGACTGTCTTGCGATTTAAGGAATAATCCCACCGAGCAAGCCGCCGCCGGTCGAAGGATATCCCATTGGATAACCCATCGGATAGCCGTAGCCACCCATCATTCCACCGTACTTGTACTGCCAGTACATTCCTAGAGCGCCCTTCAGCGCACTTCCCACCACACTTAACTTGGATGGACCCTGCTGCTGGGCGGAAGCTGCTTTTGCTTGCGTGCCGGCTTGGCCTTCTTGCTGGGCCGAATCTTGAGCAAGCATCTGCCCGTTTGCATCGACTGTCAGTTGCATCGATTGACCGGTAGTGTTATTGGTTAAGGTGTATTGTCCAGGCGGCAACGATGAGCTGCCGGACATGCCACCGGCCGAAACCGGCGGGCTTTGATACTGCGGCTGCGCCGGCGGAATGTAAGACGATTGCTGAGCTTGTCCATAAAGTGGCTGCTCCGGTACCGGTTGACCGTAGGCCGACGGCGGCGCCTGTGGATAACCAGGCTGTTGCGGGTAGGCTGGCTGCTCGTAGCCGGTCGCCTGCCCGAAAGTTCCGGGGACGGGATAGCCGGGTGGCAAGGATTGTTGATACGAATTCGGTTGTGGTTGCGGTGTCGATTGAGCATACTGTTGCTCAGGTAGAGCTAGCTCAGATTGTGATTGATCAGATGGGGACTGCGCGCTGCAAGGCAATGTTAACAGCGCACACAGTGCCGAAAACCAGATCTTTGCTCGCATATCACCAATCCAAGGGAAAGAATGAAGAACGCAGACTCCGCCGCGGCACTCACTTCACGCCGAGAAAGCCCAACACTCCGGCATATTAGCCCAACATGTCTTGCTCGTCACAGTTTAACTGGGAATTGCACGAAGAATCCAAACCGCTCAGTCTGACTGCACAGCCCCAGGTGCAGAGCCTTCGGACTTGCGACCACCTTTGTCCGTTAGCTGAATGAACTTCTTGCGTTGATCCGGAGTCAGAACTCCCCTCATTCTCATAACCAACTTGACTCGCGCAATCGCAATATCGCCATTGACCTTGTTAATCTCGTCTTGCTTGGCAAGCACGGTATTCTGTTCGGGATCGGGCTGCAGCGACAGTGCATGCATATCCTTCATCAGGGCGATCAAGCTGTTTGTTTTTGCAATCATTTCTGATTCGAACTCTTTGGCAATCCCCAACAACTTCGCTTCCTGCTCTTTGTCTATTCCGACTGCGCGATAGCTCGCCAAAGGATCTCTACGCGCAGCAGCTGGTGCTCCACCTGCATCACCCTCCGCTCGCACGCCCAACGTTGTCAGCCCCAGTACAGCAGCTGCTAGAACCGCCGACAATCTCCTGACGTACATAATATAGTCCTCCTGCCCGACAGCAACGCTCGCTTCAGTTTACCTCCTTTTCCAGCAGTCTTGCTTTCATAACTTGCCTCTCCGGTCTCGACGGAAGAGCAGCAAGTTGCTTGACGGACAAGCCGACATATGCGGTGGACTCAGCGGCATCATCGCAGATTAAGACTAGTCTCTCTCTGAAAAAACAGGAGGCGGCTCTCCTTGATTGGAAGCGAGATCTTGCAGCTTGAGTACTCCCAGGAGATTGTAAGCTCCACTTGCCGGAGTGTACGTTACCGTCAGGGTTTCAGTCGCAGTGCCGGGCGACACTTGCGTAAAAGCGGCATCATGAATGTTGAAATCATAGTGCGGATTGGCAACTGTTCCTGTCAAATCGAATGTCTTCGAAAAGCTGTGCGGCGTTCCATCCGGCAGCATTCCCTGTGCTCCCATCGCAGCGAGAGTTAACGGTGCAGTTGTGCTTACCACTATCTGATGGCTGCTGTTTTGATAGACATAATAGATTTTGCCGAGTGAGATAGTGGTGTTAAATACAGTATCAATCTCTTCAGGCGTCACAGTCGGCTTGATTTGATGTATGCGATTGGTCGTGAAACGGCGCAATTCATCAACCGGTGTCTTGCCGGCAGGAAGTTCCTTGGTTATGGTTGTACGAACTCCGTCAATCGAGCTGATGTAGGGGAGGCTGCCGGTAGTTTGTTGGATCAGCTGCAAGATTGTTCCATCACTAGTTACCTTGCCAGGAACATTGGGGTCGCTATACTTCTCGGCACCCGGCCAGTGATGCTGATTGAAGCCCTTATTATCTGGTCCCCAAGGGATAGGCGCTCCATCAATCGGATTGTTGTAGGAGGGATAAAGCCTCATTCCGGTGGTGGCTCCCGGCAGGTTCAAGACTGCCGGCGGACCAGGAGGAGGTCCTTCAGCATAGAGAGCCCACACCTGCATTTTTGCTGCTTCACCGGAAGTCAGCAATCCGCCCGAGGGCGCCGGCATACTGTATCCGCCATTGGGATGATAGGCTTGGTCGAACGGTCCCAGCCGGCTGCCTGCAGCCGGAGTCATGTGCTCTACGCACTCTCGGCAGGCATTGGAGTTGGTGGCATCGGAATTGAGATCGTTGCAAGTTATGGCCGGTCCCTCTCCAATCTTTGCCGCATCCGCAAGTGTTGCCGGTGCACCGTCTTTATTGAATAGCCCATCCAAACTGGGCTTGGGCTGTAGACTTTCGCTTTGCTCGCCTGATGACTTGCTCAACTGCTTGTTGTACCGCTGCCAGTCCTCGACAGCACCATTGTCGGAGAAGCAACCACTCATCCGGTCTACCTGAATTCCAGTGCCGAGCTCATTTGCTGCGACGTTATCAGGATTCGGCAACGGCCCGGCGTAAGTTGCAGTGCCGCTGTTGTCGATGATGAGATAGCCATTTGGTATTGCTAGCGGATAAGGAGACTGCTTGAATGCGGCTGTTCCAGCGGTAGCCACCGCCTGAGCAACTAGCTGAGCATCGGATTTATTGTTGAAAACTTGTCCGCCGTTAAGGAATGTATTGGGCGGAATCG
>CAZSNX010000010.1:0-1000 GCA_964607945.1 uncultured Candidatus Obscuribacterales bacterium | reverse complement strand
CTGGTTGCTTGGATTGTTTGAAAAACTTCTCTCTTGACACCAAATGCGGTTGCTCATGAGAGAGCGCTACGGCAAAGATGCTGCCCACTTTATCAACCTTCAACTCCTGATAGCCACGCAAGAATCGTCCGGTACCATCGATTGCATTAGCTGGTAACGCTACTTTCGAACCGTCCCGATAGTCGAAAAATGGCAGTTGCTCTTGGAGACTATTACTTTCAATCTTGATGTTCGAGGCGCCGCTGTCCTTTTGAAGATCTTGGCCGAGGTAGGCCACGTTGAAATCGCCCTGCCGCCATTGCATCGGAGCAGTATTATTCGCTAGATGAAGCGGATTTCGAGTCGCCGACTGATTGAAGTAGGTCTCTACCCAGTTACCGCTAGCGGCGGGATCTGATAGCGCCTTTTTAAGATTGCGCCCAATGCTGTCGTCCTTTCCCTGTACGACGGACAGCGCAGTCTTGGCATTTTGAATTGCCGTTTGATTACCGTCAGCTTGAGCATTTAGCGCTACCAGAAAAGCTTGCCCGACCGCACGATTGTAGGTTAATAGATCGAAGCCGCCCGTCAGCGGATCTATCAATCCTTGAAAGGACCGCTTAATAGCAGTATCGGATGGAGCAGATATTGATGGCGTTATGGCGGCCTGCTTAGCGACGTTGAGAGAACCGGCATCGACTGCATTATGGGTCTCGTTGCCGGCACCGAAAATTTGGACCAGAAAGTAAATGGCGACACCGACTATCGCCAAAATGAATCCGAATGCTGTTGCCAGGGCGATTCCAGCTCCGGCTTGTGTTCTTCCATTCATGATAGAGAGCTCTCATTAACTGGGGGGTGCACAAATCCGCGCGTTTTCAAGGACACTTTGGTAATTGCGAACAAGCCGTTTATTAAACTACGCTCATTCTAGGCATTAAGGATTGCTCAGATTCTTTAAATTGTCAAGCATGTTTTAGATTCATCCAACCATTTAGCAAACAGGTATTAGAGCTCTCAC
>CAZSNX010000009.1:19884-23846 GCA_964607945.1 uncultured Candidatus Obscuribacterales bacterium | reverse complement strand
GATGCGACACTCACCGTGCGCCTATTGGCGACTTCTCGCTCATTCTAGAAGTGTCTTGTGACAATCCCGTGACAGGCTGTGTATGCGCGATCATCTCGAATGATCGAGTGCGGAGGGGTAGTTTGAGCTTCCGTATGAGCCTTGAGCAATGTTGAAATGGTCCTGGAGTCCAGTTCGGTTACTTACATGCTCTCTAACTGCCGTGGTCAAGAACGAGGGCACGTCCACATCTAAGGGCGCGACTTGCTTCCCTCAGGAGCAGCTCAGTCAAGACTGGCACGAAGTCAACAAAATGTATGTAGAACTCGGACGGCAGGCTGATTTGACCAAACCGAATGCTCGTGCGCTCAAATAGAAGCGCGCTGCTAATCCTGCGGCCACTGGTGCCAGTCCTTAGTCTTTAGTCGCCTAATAATGAAAAGTGCCGCTGCTGTTGACGTTATACTGGTCAGACTCGGCGTAAGTAGCAGCGGCGCCGCTGGTATTGTAGCGTTGACCAGGCGAGACGAACTGACCCTGCTTGATTGCGCCCCCGTTTTGACCTGGCACGTAGTAGTGCATATTTTGATTTTGCTGCTGTTGTCCGTAATTGATCTGCCGACGCTGGATAGGCATTGAGACTTGCTGCCCCATGTGTCGTTGGTACTGCACTGCATCGGTGTATTGATTATCACCAGGTGTGCCGACATTGGCTCCCATCTTGGTTTGAGGGAGTCCGCTCATTGCACCTGAACTAACTCCAGCTGGTAGCCCGCGTGCAGATTGGCTCATCGTACCGCCACCAATGTAGGTCGCAGATGGCGTGTAGAGTCCGGTCTGGTTTTGATTCACTACGCGTGACCCACCATAACCGTAGTGATAGCCGCCTTGTGCGCTTGCCGATAAACATGAGGCCGCTGCGGCTGCCATTATTATCATTGGAAGAAATTTCATAAGCATTACCAGTGTATGACAACTCACAATATCAGTCTACACTTAACTATGCCATCTGGAAAAGCGGATTTTTCAGCTGGCAGTAAAGAGTTTATGCTGGCAGGGACAATGCTCGCTTGTGGGCCGACAATTCAATTGAATCGTCGAGTTGATTGAGTATTACTCTGCCATTTCGACGCAGCAGAGCAGTCGAAATCAATTCGTCGGCAAGCGCTGGATTCTTCGGCAATAAAGAACCATGCAAATAGGTTCCGTAAACGCCATTTACCACCGCTCCTTCGAAGCCATCATCACCGTTGTTTCCGTTGCCTGAGACAATCACGCCAAGAGGCTTGGCGTCAGTGCCGAGCAGTGTTTTTCCGCTATGGTTTTCGAAGCCCACCAGCGTAGAGCCATCTGGCCGGCGAACCACCACATTTCCAATCATGCGTCGATTGCCGGCGATTGTATGAGCGTCTATCAGAGAAATGCCCTTCAACTCTTCTCCATCTTGCGGGCGGTAGTAATGACCGAGCAATTGGTACCCGCCACAAATCGATAATATGACGGCTCCATCGGCGACGGCTGTTCTGAGTGCCTTTGCATGCCGAAGTAGATCTTCGGCAATTGTCTTTTGCTGCTTGTCTTGACCGCCGCCGATAAAGTACAGATCGTAGCGCTCAGGATCTATTGCTTGTCCCAAACCAACTGGTTCTACCTCAACACTTATTCCCCGCCACTGGGCACGCCTGGTTAATGACAAGATGTTTCCTCTGTCTCCATAAATGTTCAGGAAGTGCGCATACAAATGTGCAATTCGAAGCAACATGTCTCAGCCTTCCTTGGGGGCCACCCGGCAGAACTCACGAGTGAGATTCTCGCATGTCAGGAAAATCTGACTCGTGTTAAACCTGAATTTCGCTTGGAAATCAGCTGTTAGATTTTCTCGAGTTTTTCTAACAGCCGCTTGGGCAAAGACTATGGATTGGTGTAAGAACCGGCAATTGAAAGGCGGGAGGTGGAATTCAAGAGGTTGATTCGTCTCTACCTTAAATGTCATGACGTTTTGACGTCATGCTGTTAAAACGTCATGACATTTGGGTAGGAAGAATGTGAGAACCAAAAAGCAGACCGAGGTTGTTACAAACAAAGGAATAGGTAAGTGGACGAATCTAAGTCGAAAGTCACACTGTACGTCCGACCAGAGCTTCACAAGTTGCTCAAACTGCGATCGGTGCATCTTGAGATGAAAATGTCTGAGTTGGCAGAAAGGATGTTTGAACGGTACTTGCTCGAGATCAGTGAGGAAGATCCGATTGTCTGTCCCAACTGCAAGCTTGAGTTTGTGCCTGATCCGAAGATGGAGAGGTTTTCGAAGCTGCCGGTCGGCAGCACTTAAGGTGCCGGGTGGGGCGCTTAGGAGGATGATGAAATTGCAGGAACTGGACATCCTCATTCGAGCTCGCTATCCGCTGATCTACTTAGTTACTCCCGAGGAAGACCGAGCGCTGGCGGCGATTGCGCAGACAGCAGAGAGTCAGTCTTTCAAGGCTCTCTATGTCTGGGCCGTGACGCAAGGGTTCAGACCGTTTCAAAGACAGGTGCAATCAAGCTCGCCCACCCAAGCTGGGCACAGCTACCAATCAGTAGCGGTAAATCAACTTGGAGTATCGATTTCCCAGCCTGGCCACGGCTCAAGTGTTTGTCAGACCGGGCTTTGGGGGCAAACTATTCCTGGAACCATCTCACCGGAAGCAGCGCTTGATTTCGCGACTAAGCGCAGCGATCCGACGATTTTTGTACTTAAGGATCTGCATCCATTCTTGGACAGCCCGGCTGTAGTGCGTTGGCTGAGAGATGCCGTATCACACTATCGCTCCTGCCGGCTCGAACAGACAATCATTGTGTTGTCACCGGTCTTGCGAATTCCACCGGAATTGGAAAAAGACGTGGCAGTCTTGGATTTCAGGCTGCCGACAATGCACGAAATCGGACAGGTTTTCGATCGCGTCTTGCTAGACAAGCATGTAAATTCAGCAGAACAAGCGCCGCTAGCTTGTGATGAAAGAGAGACGCTTCTGCGAGCTGCGCTTGGTTTGACCGTTGACGAAGCGGAAAAGGTCTATACCAGAGCGTTGATCACAAGCGGCAAGCTTTCTCAAGATGTACTCGATATTGTTCTGTCAGAGAAGAAGCAGATCATTCGCCGCTCCCAGATTCTTGAGTTTTGGGAAGAACCGCGCACCTTAAACCAGGTTGGTGGATTGGAGAACTTGAAGAAATGGCTTGATGAGCGAAAGGGGTCGTTTAGCGAAAGTGCTCGCAATTATGGACTGCCTCAACCGAAAGGTTTACTTTTGTTGGGAGTTCCGGGCTGTGGAAAGTCACTGGTGGCAAAGACAGTGTCAAATCTCTGGAATCTCCCCTTGCTGAAGCTCGATATGGGTCGCATTTTTGCCGGGATCGTCGGCTCGTCCGAGCAAAATTTGCGCTCTGTGCTGAGGACTGCCGAATCACTGGCACCTTGCTTGTTGTTCACCGACGAAGTAGACAAGGCATTCGGTGGTATGGCCAGTTCGATGGGGGCAGACGGCGGCACTGCTGCTCGCGTCTTCGGAACATTCTTGACCTGGATGCAAGAGAAGAAGACACCAGTCTTTGTTATTGCGACTGCCAATCGCGTCGACCGGCTGCCGGGAGAATTTTTGCGAAAAGGGCGGTTCGACGAGATTTTCTTTATAGATCTGCCCAATCCGCAAGAGCGGGAAGAGATTTTCAGCATTCATTTAAGAATGCGCCGGTCAGATACAGATTTATACGACATGGCAGATCTGGCGGCTCGGAGCTCTGGATTCTCCGGAGCTGAAATAGAGCAGGCGATCATTTCGGCAATGTATGAAGCATTCGCTGACGCCGGTCGCGAGTTTACCCAGTTTGACCTGATCCGAGCGATTGAAGCAACCAAGCCTCTTTCTCAATCAATGGCAGAGCAAGTGACCGCATTGAGAGATTGGGCACAGGATCGCGCTCGCATAGCATCCTTGTCGCCC
>CAZSNX010000009.1:0-19874 GCA_964607945.1 uncultured Candidatus Obscuribacterales bacterium | reverse complement strand
CCCATGGAGTCGAAGGAAGCCTACAGCACCCCGCTTCCCTTTGAGCACAACGGAGGTGAAATCGCAGGAAAACCGAATTTAGTTCTTTGAAGATATCTGGAGGTATCGAATGTCGCACTTTAGCACTATCAAGACACAAATTACTGATGCCGAAATCTTGGTCAAGAGCCTACAGGACTTAGGATTTACCGTAGCATCCAGCGCCCAAGTTCGCGGGCACAACGGACTGCGTTTGCAAGCGGACGTGGTAGCTGTCCTGCCCGGTCATTATGACCTTGGCTGGACGAAAAATGCCGATGGAACCTTCGATCTGGTGGCTGATCTTTGGGGAGTTGCCAAACAACACAATCAACAGCAGCTGCTCGATTCGATCAGTCAGAAGTATGCCGTCAATAAAACCATCGCCGAAATCAAGCGGCTTGGTTACAACTTGACTAAACAGACGGTCCAAGAGGACGGGACCGTAAAACTGATCGTTCAACGGTAAAGAGCATGGAAGCAAAAGGAGGAGGCCACTAACATGGCGGCGCAAGTCGCCGTCGTCTGCCGTGGCCTCCGGCATCCCGCTATTTCGACCTGAGTTGTATGTAAGTTAAGGAAGGAAAGTAATTGATGTCGAGCGAAGTAAAACAGATCAGCAAAGCACCAGAGCAGAAAATTACCGGTTTGGATGCCGAACCGAGCATTCATATAGCGGTTGATTGCAAGGGCAATATCTTGCTGGAGACGGTCGGTACGAGCGGACAAGAATGCGACCGCTTGGTCGGTGCACTCGAAGCCAGCCTTGGACAGATTGCCGGTCGCGTCAACAAGGAGTGTTATGGCCAGCAGCAAGCCGGATAGGCAAAGCAACCATCGCAAGAAAGTACGAGTTGATTCGCCGGTGGCCGGCTATTGCGACTCGGGAATGTTGAATATCACAGGCTATGTCGAGGAAAGCCTTGCCAATGGGCCTGGCGGGCCGAGAGCAGTAGTCTGGACCCAAGGCTGTCAACATGCGTGCCTGGGTTGTCAGAATCAGGATACCTGGGATACCACCAAAGTTGTAAGACTGATTTCACCGGCGGAGCTGGCCGAAAGAATATTGGCTAATCCCAACCATCGTGGTGTCACCTTTTCTGGAGGAGAGCCTTTCCTGCAGGCCCGCGGCTTGGCTGAGGTGGCGCGCCGCATCCGTGCCGCAAAGGGATTGACAACCGTTTGCTACAGCGGCTTTACCTATGAAGAGTTGACCGGTCCCAACGGTCCAGACGCCAGTGAGGAGTTTTTGCAGGAGATCGACTTGCTGATTGACGGTCGCTATGTCGAGGCATTGAAGAGCCCGGATCCCAAGAGTCATATCTGGCGGGGCAGCTCCAATCAACGATTGATCTGGCTCAAGCCGGACTTCTTGAAGGTCGAGCGGCAATTCGATGAAAATGTTACCGAAGTCCATGTGTTGCCGAACGGCACAGTTATTTTTACTGGCTTCGGTGGGCAGGCATTTCAAGTTTAGATTTGACCGCCAGAGCAACGCTTGAATACTAAAGAGGCGAGTCTGAAGTCAATAAGCTGAATCCATGTGCAATCATCGGCGGTAGCAGTGGCAAAGTGGATGACGAATAATTTCCAGTGCAAAAGTTTCCGTCCGCTCGATACCATATACGGTGCCAGAGAGAGACTGATAAGTCGAGGCCCCACTTGGTTACCGTGGTCGATTGCAAGCAACTGGCTTGAAATCGTCTCGCCATGCCGAATTATCAGCCACCGCCGGTGGAGATTTTCAGTGCTCTCGACAGTTTGAATTCTTGACGAGCGGTTGCCATGAACCGGCAACTCTGTTGCTTTTCGAGAGTTTCTATCGGATATATTTTGGGCACGAGATTCTTAAGATATTAGTTTTATTTAAGGAGGCAGTAATTGGCTCCTGATGCAGCTTTCAGAGTGATGCCGACCGGAGGGGTAGTTTTTACTAAACTTGGTACTACTCTCCCCGTTTCTATTTGAGTTAAGATTGGCACATAGGATTTAGGTCGACTCGAAGGAGTGGTCAAAATATGAGGAAAGGGATTGCGACCTTCGTTACTACAGTTGTTGCTGCTTCAGCAAGTCTTTGTGTAAGCATGGCCCCTGCGTTTGCGCAAGGTGCCACCAATATCAATGAACTGACCGACGTTGTAGGAAACGAGTGGGCATATAACGCGCTCAAAGAATTAGTAAACAATGAATGTCATGTCCTCGTCGGTTATCCCGACCGGACATATCGTGGTCAAAAATCCGCGACACGTTTTGAACTGGCTGCCGCACTATACAAGTACGAGCAGTGTATTCAAGCACGTTTGGCGCAGAAGGCTGATAAAGCAGACCTCGAGAAATTTGCTGCATTGCTCGAAGAATTTCGTGGAGAGCTCAATAAGTTGAAATCTCGCGTCGATGATCTCGAGCGTCGCATGAAGCTTGTCGAAGAGAAGAACATCGAACAAGATATGCGTTTGGCATATGCCGAGCGGCAAAAGGGATTCTTGCTTGAGCGTGTGGTCAAGGGAACCTTGATCGACGTTAGAGATATCGGTGTCGGAGTTGGACGCGGAGCGCGCGCCATCTACGATTATCTGTTCTAAGGGCAGCTTCTTCCTGACCTGAATCCTTTGAGACTCCCGCCCGGCAACCCAGGCGGGAGCTTCATATTGGATTCAAGTCAGCTGCCGCAAGCTCAGCCGGACTTAGTCTGGCGACAGTTGAAAATGAGATTCATTCTTTCCATTGGAAAGGACTTAAGTGAAACAAAGTCGCGAACTCGGCTTCGCTCTTGAAATCTGTGAAAAAGCCGGTGCCATAGCGATGAGGCATCTATCAGTCGGGGTTGAGTCGCGCTTGAAACATGATGGCACGCCGGTGACGGTGGCCGATAAAGAGTGCGAACGGCTGATTCGCGCTGCAATTCAAAGCGTGTTTCCAGCCGACGATATCTTGGGTGAAGAGGAAGGAAGCAATGTAAGAGGCACTACCAGCCGAAAATGGATTATCGATCCAATCGATGGTACTTACAATTACGCTCGCGCTATTCCGATCTTTTCGACCTTGCTGGCGCTTGAAGTCGCAGGCGAGATAGTGCTCGGCGTCGTTCATGCGCCGGCTATGGGTGATACCTTTTGGTCTGAAAAAGGCAACGGTGCCTTCAAGAATGGCTGCCGTTTGCAAGTGTCTGACAAAACGCAACTATCTGATGCCTTGTTCAATTTCGGCGGACCGAATCGCATCTTGGCGGAAGGCTACTGGGAAGGGCTAACCAAGCTGGTCGCAGGCACCAGCCGTCAGCGCGGTTTCGGTGATTACCTCGGCTTCGCTCTGGTATTTGAAGGCAAAGCCGAAGCGATGCTGGAGGTCGGCGTCCAACCGTGGGATCTCGCTCCGATGAAAGTGATCGTCGAAGAGGCTGGTGGCAGATTCAGCGATTTGAATGGCGGTAAATCCATCTATGCAGGCAGTTGTTTGATTAGCAACGGGTTACTTCATGAGCCGATCTTAAGAGTACTCTTCGAAAATCGCGCCGGCACGTGGCATAAATAAAGAGGGAGCTCATTGCAGTGAAAGGAGCTTCCGGCAGAAGGTAAGTGCAAGCTAATGGGTAAGTTTCAATGGTCTAGATCCATCCGAGCACGCATGGCTCTGGTCATGTCAGCTTCCGGAATCTTGCCGATTGTAATTTGTCACCTGATAGTAGCCGGCACCGCCGGCTTCAGAGTAGCCGATCTGGCATGGTATTTGCCGCTCTTGCCGGTTTTGCTGGTAGTCAATTGGTTCCTTTCCGGATTGGTGCTAACACCACTCAGGCAATTGATGCACGCCACTACCAAGTTGGCTACCATGGACATTCGCCAGCGACTGGATGTCGATCCCAATGAGCCGCTCGAGACTTTTGAATTGAGAAAGTCGTTTAACCGGCTGCTTAACCGGCTGGAAGAGTCGCTCAATATCCAGTGCCAGTTTGTCGCCGATGCCAGCCATGAACTTAGAACTCCGCTCACTTCAATCCAGGGTTATACCAAACTGTTGCAAAGAAGGCGTGACAGTATCGATACTCAGCTTCTTTCGGAAGCTTTGCAGACCATTTCAGACGAGTCGGGAAGATTGATTCGCCTGGTTTCGGATTTGTTGCAACTGGCTCGTGCTGATGCCGGTCAAGCTGTAATTAGCCAGCAAGAGGTGATCGACCTGCGCACGGTCATTTCTTCAGTGGAGGATACCGTTTCGGTGATTGCTCCAGAACAAATAGAAATTCAGTTTATTGTTCCGCAAAAGCCGGTTTGGGTCTATGCCGACGGCGACAGGCTCAAGCAAGTCTTTCTCAACTTGACCAACAATGCTATTAAGGCGACCCAAGGCGGCGGCAAAGTAACTTTGACTTTGCGCTCTAGCAATCAACAAGCAATCGTGAGGATCATCGATACCGGCATCGGCATTGCACCAGCCGATCAACAAAGAATCTTCGATCGTTTCTACCGGATCGAACGGTCGCGCACGCGCAGCAGGCTCTACGGTGGCGGCACCGGGCTTGGACTGGCTATTGCCTTGACTATCTTGAAGGCGCATGGCGGCTCGATCGACCTTGAAAGCGAGCTGAACAAGGGCTCGACCTTTACTGTCAGGTTGCCGTTGGCCGAAAGAGAGCAGGTTTCCAAATCGAAAAAGGATGGCTCAGCCGGAAAGTCAGACGTCTCAGCATCGACAGGCCAAGAGAGCAAAGAGTCTGTCAAGCCTGCGCCCACAATGCCAACGGCCGCCAACACTGAATCGAAGGCGGCCGCGGAAGGTTAGAGATATTGTTGCTTAGCCCTTATCGCCTGCCGCAGCAGCTGCGTCACCAGCGCCAGCGTCGGCTTGTTTGTCAGCATCACCTGCGCCTGCCCGTGGCGTCGAAACTCTGACCACGATTTCATCTGCCGGGTTCAAGATCTCGACTGACTTAGGCACGACCAAGGCGGCAAAGTGAATACCTTGATCCAGTTCTACAATCTGCGAAAGGTCCACTTCGACAAAATCCGGAATGTCTTTTGGCAAGCACTCGACTTCTACTTCTTGGTGGAATTCGACTAATTGGCCGCCAAGCTTGATCGCCGGCGAGGTGCCGATGAACTTGAGCGGTATGCGAACCGTCAACTTGCGGTCTGCTTGCACTTGATAGAACTCAACGTTCAAAATCTGCTGGGTGGTGGCACGTCGCTGCACCTGTCTGACCAGAGCACTGGTCGACCCGTGCTGACCACCGTCCAGCTCGATGATGTGCGAAAAGGCCGCGTGCGGAAGGTGGGAGAACTCCTTGGCGTTGACCTGAACCGACTTGGAAGGGACGCCGCGCCCGTAAACAGTAGCCGGAATCTTACCTTCGCGGCGCAGTTGATTGGGAGTCTTTGTCTCGCGATTTTCCAGCGTTAATTTGAACTTTTGCATGTCAATCTATCCTCTTTTGAGCGCTGTAGCAAAAGCTTAAGCTGACTTACCCTAAGTAGTCATTTTGGCATTTGCCTAAGCGCGACCAGTCGCTCTGCAACAAAATGCTGTTGCTTTGCTATTTGTCGACACCTTTCTGCGCGCCCAGAAGAAGGCGCAGCGGGACAATAGAGCCAGCCTCATTCTGGGCAAGCTTTAGTCCCTTTCGGTGCAGGCTCCTAATGGAACCTTTCTCTCACTTCAAAATGCGGCAAAATGCCGGCTTGAAGCGGCGAGCTCTCTGGGGCGCAAGGATTCGAACCTCGGAATGGCTGGACCAAAACCAGCTGCCTTACCACTTGGCGACGCCCCACTGTAGCGCAAAAAGCCATTCTATATAAGGAGGCTAGCTGTCGTCAACTTGCAAAGCGGGGAACGTTTCACATGCTATTACAGCAGCGCAACCGGCTGCCTTCATCCAGCAGCGATTGTGCGAACCGGAGCGCTTCGCTTTGATTGGAATGACCGCTGGCCATCTCAGCCAGCGATTGGACGCGTTGCTCGGGGTCCAGAATCGTCACTTCAACTACTGTTTCGGAGGCGCTTTGGCGTTTGCGGACGAGAATGTGATTGTCTGCCACAGAAGCAATTATTGGCTGGTGGGTAATGCAAAGTATCTGATGGGAAAGCGCTAAGTGCGCCAGTTTGTCCCGCATGTTCTGCATTACTCTACCGGAGAGCCCGGTGTCGATTTCATCGAATACGACGGTGGCTACCTGGTCGGCCTGGGCGAAGATTGATTTGACCGCCAGCATAACTCGAGAAAGCTCCCCGCCGGAGGCAATCTTAGAAAGCGGAAAGAGCGGCTGACCCGGATTAGGTGAGATCAAGAATTCCACCTTGTCCTGACCGTTCGCGCCGGTCGTCACAGTCTCGACGGCTATCTCGAAGCGGCAGCGCTCCATGCCAAGCTCGCTCAACTCTGCCTGAATCTCCTTAGATAGTTTCGCCGCTAATTTCACCCGTGCTGAAGTGAGCTCGGCTGCCGACTTGTGCAATTTTCTTTCAGCCGAGGCTAGTTGTGAGTCTAGCTGCTCGACAGCAGTTTGAGCATTGCTCAATTTGTCAACCTGCAGCTTAAGCTCGTCACGCCGATTAATGGCATCCTTAAGCTCGGGTCCGTACTTGCGCTTGATCGCCGCCAGCTGATTGAGCCGCGACTGTAGCGAAGAGAGCGTTTCGGGATCACTGGTCAGCCGGTCGCGGTACCGCCTGAGTTCTCGCGCGGACTGTTCGATGGTGTCGAGCGCGCCGGTCAATGATTGAGCTATTTCATCCAAACTGGAATCCAGCTCGCAAGCATGTCTGACCTGGCGGATTACAGCTTGCAGCAGGTCGACGGTTGAAGGAGTGCCGTCAGATTCGCCTCCAATCAGTTCGATCTGGGCTTCGGCCGTTGCATCTTCCAGGGCAGCGACATTTTCCAAGATGCGGCATTCATGGCTTACCTTTTCGTCCTCGTCAATTTCGCCGAGTTGCGCTTCCTCCAGCTCCTTGAGCTGGAAATTGGCGAAGTCGAGCAAGCGAAGCCGCTCGTCCTCAGAGATCTTGAGCTCTTTCAACTGCTCCTTTAGCTCGCGCGTGCTGGCATGGTGAAGGCGAACCTCCTCCTTAAGTCTTTTATGGCTGTTTTCACCGAGCCCGTCTAACAGCTCAAGCTGCGATTGCGACGTTAAGAGCGTGCGCGCCTCGTGCTGAGCATGAACGGACAAAAGCCGCGCTCTCAGCTCGGCTATCAAGGCAGCGTTGACCAAGGTGCCGTTGACGCGCAGCCGACCGCCGCTGCGCGTGATCTCGCGCGACAAGTAAAGCTCTTCTTTGCTCTGTCCATCGAGCTCCTGGTCTGAAAGCCAGTGACACAGCTCAGCGGTCTGTTTGAAAGTGGCTTCTATGATCGCTCGGTCGGCGCCTGCTCGAATCATCTGCCCGCCAAGCTTGCCTCCCAATACCGCATTTACTGCGTCAATCAAAATTGATTTGCCGGCACCGGTCTCACCGGTCAAAACGTTGAGCCCGCGCGAAAACTTAACGTTCACCTTTTCGATCAGGGCGAAATCTTTAATCTCCAGCTCTAAAAGCATGCATCACCGCCGCGTGCGACCTGTCGTCCCATATAATATCGCGCGCCGAAAAAAATGAAAGAGATCGAATATCCAGCGGATATTTACGGCTTTTGGCTTTTTGCGGCTGGGCACCATATGCGGTGTCGGCTTGAGCTCGCTTTGGTTGTTTGGATTAGGCGACCGGCGTGAGAGTATGAATGCTTATCTGAGCGGCGACTTTCTGGGCGCACTCAAGAAATGCTTTGGAAACCGGATGGTCGACGTCGACTGCCGTAATCGGAGCACCATTGTCTCCACCTTCTCTGACCTTTATGTCCAGCGGTATCTCGCCTAGAAACGGCGCTTCCACTTCGTTGGCCAGCTTTTGTCCGCCACCGTGGCTGAATATGTCAGAACGCTCGTCACAATGAGGACAGATGAAATAGCTCATATTTTCGATAAAGCCGAGCACCGGCACTTCCATTTGCTTGAACATGGCTAGGCCCTTTCGACCATCCAGCAAAGCCACATCTTGCGGAGTGGTGACGATAATTCCGCCTGAAAGTTCGACCGCCTGCACCATTGTCAACTGTGCATCGCCGGTTCCCGGCGGCATGTCCACGATCAAGTAATCGAGCTCTCCCCATTCAACATCACGCAAGAATTGGCGGATCGCCTTATCCAGCATCGGTCCTCGCCAAATTACCGGCGTATCCTTGGAGACGAAGAACGACATCGACATACATTTGATACCGTAATTTTCCGGCGGAACGATTTTGTTGTCGCGTCCGACTGGCTGGTAGTCCGCCACGTCGAGCATCAAAGGCACGTTTGGTCCGGTGATGTCGGAGTCGAGCACGCCGACTTTCGCGCCTAGTTGACTGAGCGCGACTGCTAAATTGACTGCCACTGTCGATTTGCCGACACCGCCCTTGCCGGAGGTTACTGCGATAATGTGCTTAATGCCCACTACCGGCTCACGGTTGCCTGATTTGCGTTGCGATGGCACTACTGCGGTGGTCTCCAGGTCCACCCGCTCGACGCCAGGCAGGGCTGAAACGACCTCACGGGCCTGTGACTCGAGCATCTCGCGGACCGGGCAAGCAGGAGTCGTAAGCGTCAGTTTGAAGGACACTACGTTTGCATCGATCTTGATTTCCGAGATGAAGCCGAGGCTGACGATGTCGCGATGGAGATCGGGGTCCATCACCGTGCTTAAGGCACTGCGGACTTGATCTTCGGTTAATTTTGTGAGGTCACCGGTCGGCATATAGCTAGCTCGCTTTTAAATAGGTCATTCCAAAGTGATCATAGTAGCCCAGCTCTTTTGCAGCTGGTTCCATAACCAAAAATTGATATATAAGGAGCAAGCGGAACCGGTCGACTGCATCCGGTGCGGCAATGTCAGGAGTGCTTGGGTGCGTTCTTCACGCTCTTAGCCGACAGCTCGCTGAGATCGTGCTTGCAATCGGCAATCAACGGATGAGTCGATGGTAACGTTTTCTGGCGAATGGCCAAGGCCCGGTTCAACTCTTGTTCGGCCAGGTCGTAGCGCCCTTGGGCCAAATAGATTCGTCCAAGCCCTGCGGCATCCAAAGCCACGGACGGGTGCTCCGGACCGAAACTTCGTAGGCAGATGATCAGAGACTGCTTGTAAAGCGGCTCGGCATCCGCAAACTTACCCTGGCGGCGAGAGAGCTCCGCCAAGTCATAAAGACTAGTTGCTAAATCTGGATGGCTGTCGCTCAATGAGTGCCGGCGAATGGCGAGCGCTTGCTCGAGAGCAGCCTCTGCCGGCTGGAACTTGCCCTGGGCGGTGTAAAGCGTGCCGAGCGTATCCAAGCTGGTGGCGATGTCTGGATGTTCAGGACTCAGGGCAGCTTGCCTGATCTTCAGTGCGCGCATCATCAATTTCTCGGCATTTTGATAACGGTGCTGAGCTGAATACAATTCACCTAGACCGGTCAGGGATTTCGCTACATACGGGTGATCCGGACTGAGGGTGCGCTCTCTAATGCCCAGCGCTTGAAGGTAGAGCGGCTCGGCTTCTTTATAGCGAGCCAACTCTCGGTAGAGACCAGCGAGATTATTCAAATCTGTTGCAGTGTCCGGATGCTCGCTACCCAGAAGTGCCATGTCGATCGCCAGCGCTTTCTTGTAGGTCTTTTCAGATTCGGCATAACGAGCCTGTTCGCGGTAGAGCCCGCCGAGATTGTCTAGAATTGTTGCTGCTTGCTGCTGATTCGGACCAAGCGCCTTCTCGCTTATCAGTAGCGCCTTTAGATAAACCGGTTCGGCTTGTTTATATGCGCCTTCGTCTCTGTAAAGCTTTCCGAGTCCGTTGTAGAGGTTGGCCAAATTGCTGTCATCGGGTCGTTTGATCTCCTTTTCCCAGATCGAGATTGCTCTCTTATATAGCGCTTCGGATTCGGCATATCGGCCCTGTTCGCGATAAAGCGCCGCTAAGTTGTTTAAGCTCATCGGCAAGCCTTGATGATTCTTGCCGAGCTTTTCGGCCAGTACCAGCAAGCGCCGATACTGCTCTTCGGCTTCCTGATACCGCCCTTGGACGCGATAGAGCTCGGCCAAGTTGTTAATTGATGCAGCCAGTCGCGGGTCCTTCTGTGGTCCGCCGAAAAAGTACCAACCGAGCCCTTCCGATTCTTTGAGCGCTGCCTTGAACTTCGGCTCGGCCTGGCGATATAGTCCACGTTGATAAGCTCGTTTCCCCTCGCCGATATACGTGTAGTATGGAATGCTCTGGACTCCGATAATTACCGCAAATCCGAGCGAAACGGCCCAGACTCCTCGCTGCATCCATTTTGCTTTCGGATTGTCTATCAGCTTGCCCCTGGCAATCTTTTGAAAAGACTGAAGGCGTTTAAACAGTTCTTTCATTGCGGCTAAAGGAAGGGTCTGGTTTTGCCCGGCTGCTGCTCAGAGACTTACCCGCTGCCTCAAGACGATTAACCGAGCTTGAACCTCATTGTTGCAATCAAAATTTGCCAGGTTGTAACTCTTTCTGGCCAAGACAGCACTCTTAACGGCTTCTTAAACCAGCCGGTGTCAACATTCGAGTGGACGCAATCGAATGGAAGGAGAAAGACCTGATGAAGATGCGCACCGAAAAAAGTATCTACGATAAGCTCTTGGTCGGAGCACTATTGCTGATCGCTTCCGAGATTCTGGCGCCAGTACCTTTGGCCGGACCACTGATCGAAATGCTCGGAATTGTTCTGTAAGAGAGCTTTCAATTCTTATCCTTTAGTAAGTGGTAAATCTTCTTGAGCAGCTCCTCGCACGGTCTCAAGTCGTCGTAGATGGCCAAGACTTCTTTGCCAACTTTCAAATTCTCGTATGTCGGACCCTTTGTAACCAATAAGAGATTTTGATAGTGAGCATCGATGTCTTTTACAAAGGCTTTCAGCTCGCCTAGCGATTGAGCGACAATCGCTTGCTTGCCGTCCGGCACGGCTAGAGAGGAGCATTCCTGCGTTAGCGCGATTACCGCCTGCGAAATTTCAGACATGTAAATGTCCACCCATTTCTTGCGGGCCGGCAGCATCTCGCCGGTGGCGAGCTGTCCAGTTGGCGATGGCATCGCTGGAATCACCATCGACCCGATCATGTTCGGGCTGCCGACCGTCACATAAACCTGCCGCTCTACTTCGCCGATTAAATCGATGACAGCTCGTCTCAGATAACGAGAGGTTTCTTCGAGTTCTCTTACGCCTGATTCGGCCAGCAGCGCTTGCCTTTCTACCCCGCCTTTGAGGTTGGTATCGCTGGTAGTATCATTGCTGGCCGCCGGTGCCGGCCAGCTCGAATGAAACGTGACAAGGGTTGCTAAGGAGAGCAAGATCAATCTTTGAGAGACTTTCCGGGCGCAAAGAGCGTGTGACATGCTGGTTGACTCCTGATCGGCCGACAGCCGACATTATGACATGAAGCGGCGGCCGACTTGTCTGGCAGGACGCCGGCAGACTGACTGATTCCTTCCTAGGATAAACCCCAGGTTTGATTCAGTCTCGTTGGCGTTAACAATCAGCGGCGAATTTTTTATCTTTAGCCTAGGCAGTCAGTTCGGTCATGCCGGGCTGCAACGAGATTACATTCCAATTGACTGGTTTGACGCAATGAATAAAATGACTTACTTGCTCAATAGTTATGAAAGACCGGATTCCAACCCGTCCACCGCCGCCCTGCTGTCAATCGTGCCGGGATTAGGTCAGCTCTACAACGGAGAGCGTCGTAAGGGTGTACTGTTTTTGGAAGTGGCCGCTATAAACTATCTTCTGCTCTGGCTGACTATTTGGTCCGGCCAGCTGGCAGAAGGAATGAGCTCTTTCGGTCGAATGATGCATCTTAAACCGAACGGAGCTTTGATCAATGCTGTTGGCCAAGCCCATTGGGGTAGCCCCCTTTCAATGATCATTGCCGCGCTGGCTTCGATGTTTGCCATTTATGCCGTGCGCGACGCTTACGACAAGGCAGCCTCGACCAGAAGACGTAAGCTTTACCCGGCCTATGCTATCGAGCTTAACGAAGCGGCCAGCGGCTCTTATCTGTTCCATTTTGCAGCGATGGCGACCTGCCTGGTTTTGGCCGCATTCTTTCTGGTTCCGAAACCGCCTGCTTCTCAGTTGATAGAGATTCGGTTCATGGATAAACAGCCTCCGGCCAAGCCGCAGAAGCAGAGGGACATCATCTCACAGCGATCTTCCAGAGATTCCGGACGAGTAACTCCTAATACTCAAGTCGGTGCATCGGCCGCGAGCCAGACGGCAAAACCAGAGCGTGCGCTTCCGGTGCCTGCAAGTCAGTCCGCAGCGCAATCTCCCGCCCGGCATTCGCCGAGACCAACTGTCCACGTTCATCAAGCAACCGCCAAGCCGCAGCCGTCGGTAGCCGATAGACAGCCGGCGGCTCCCACACCATTGCCGGTGCCCACTGCCAGTCAAAGCGCACCGGTCGCATTGCCGCAGCCTGAAATCACTGCTTCACTGACTGCACCGCGCTTGCCGGTGCCGACACCGAGCCGCCCGATGGCGGTAGCCGGCACAATGGTGCCGGCACCGCCGGTGTCGGTCAACAGCGGCAGGCTGGCGGTGCAACCAGTGCCGGTGCCAACATTGCTGGCTTACAATACAGGCAATGTGGCACCGCCGATGCCCGGCGTCAATCCGGACGGGCGGACGACTTTCCTGCACGGAGCACCGGCTCCTGTTAATCTAGCGCGCATCAGCACGGCCGCCGTACCGGTGCCGGCGGAATCCGAGCGCTACAGTGGAGCACCGTCAGTGGTAGCGCCGATGCAGATCGACAATTCTCCCGGCGCCGGCAGCCAGGTTGCGCTTGCGCCGGTCGGCAGACCGTCCGGCCGCAAGCGTAACGCTGGCTCGTCGTCCGATTCTGCTCCGGCACCAATCAAAGCCGACAACGGCAATGCTTCTGCTGCCGGTAACAAACCGGCAATCGCTATCGGTCCGGTCGTATCTGGGCAGGGCTCGTCGGCTCGGCCCGTCTCGAGTAGCAATGGTTCTCCGCTGACTAACGACCATCCTAACGGTCCGAGTTCGGGACATTCCCGGGCGGACGTCAATTGGGGTCCGTACATGGCCGAGCTTCAGCGCAGAATAAAAATGAATTGGTTTCCGCCGGCCGGCACCGAATCGAAGCGAGTGGTCGTGGTGTTCAAGATCTTGCGCGACGGGTCGCTCACTCACTTGAAAGTGGATAAATCCTCCAACTCAGCAATTGCCGATCAAGCTGCGCTCAAAGCAGTCGAGCACGCTGTACCATTTCGGCGTCTGCCCGAAGGCGCCGACGATGACGCAGACATTCAGTTTACCTTCGATTACAATGTATTCGGCGGCGGCAAAATCAGACAGTTCTGAGCAACAAACCGGTTATCCATCGCGAACTCAGACTCGGCAGCGGCGCACTGAAAGGTGTTGTCGCTGCCGAATTCTATGGGCAGAGTTTTGTGCTTTAAAGCGGATATGATTGAACTCTCCGAGAGAGGCGAAGGAGCTCCCTTCTGGTTTACAAGCATTCATCGTTTAATCTACGTGCCCGCGCTCGAATTGAAATGCTCGAGCACGAGTTTTCTCCGGACTTCGGTCAAGACGAAAGGTCAGAAATCCAAGCAATCCAGGAAAATGAGCCGCCGGCAGGCGCTGGGCTGCGCGACCTGCGAGCGCTTCTCTGGTCGTCTATCGATAACGATGAATCACTGGATCTCGATCAAATCGAGTATTGCGAGCAACTGGCTGGCGGCGACATTCGGACCGTCGTCGGCATCGCTGATGTCGATGCCTATGTCGCCAAAGGCTCGGCGCTCGATCAACACGCCTTCGCCAATACCACTTCCGTTTACACCGGAGTCGAGACCTTTCCAATGTTGCCACCCGAACTGTCGACCGACAGAACTTCGCTGAACGAAGGGGAGGACCGGTTGGCGATGGTAGTGGATCTGATGCTGTCGCCGGAAGGCAAAGTGAAGAAGAGCGAAATCTATCGGGCAATCGTCCGCAATCAAGCAAAGCTGGCCTACCAGATGGTCGGCACATGGCTTGAGCGCGGCGGTCGTGCCCCAACCAAAATTCGCAAGATTGCCGATTTGGAGCAGCAGCTCTTGATTCAAGATGAAGCGAGGCACAGACTGCACGTTCTGCATCA
The DNA here is from genome assembly GCA_964607945.1 of uncultured Candidatus Obscuribacterales bacterium. Taxonomy (GTDB): domain Bacteria; phylum Cyanobacteriota; class Vampirovibrionia; order Obscuribacterales; family Obscuribacteraceae; genus JAGVKB01. The sequence continues at coordinate 5,682 of CAZSNX010000009.1, read as the reverse complement.
AAATTTCGGACAGCTGAATCTGCAAACAGTGGAAGCTCGTCCGGTAGTTCAGGGTGACAGAATAATCGATCTCGAGCTGGTTGAATCCAATCCGGCCAGGGACATAATCGAACGCTTGATGATCTCGGCAAACATTGTTGTTTCGACCTTTCTGGAATCGAAAGGCGTACCGTCCATTAGAAGAGTCGTTCGCACCCCTGAGCGTTGGGAGCGTATTGTAGAACTGGCGGCAACTTACGGGGAACAACTGCCACCGGAACCATCAGTGAAAGCGTTGCAACTGTTCCTGGCTGCACGAAGGCAGACCGATCCTGAGCGCTTCCCGGATCTCTCGCTTACAGTCGTTAAGCTTCTTGGCTCAGGCGAGTATGTGGTCAAAATTCCGGGTCAGGCCGACCCCGGACACTTTGCGCTGGCAATTCATGACTATGCCCATTCAACTGCCCCTAACCGGCGCTATCCGGATCTGGTCACTCAGCGCTTGCTCAAAAGCTGTTTGGCAGACCAGCCGACCCCTTACACGGTTGAAGAGCTAGACCAAGTGGCCAGGCAATGCACCTTGATGGAAAAGGAAGCAAAAAAGGTGGAGCGGACGATGAGGAAAGTCGCCGCTGCAGTATTCCTTACCGCCCGCATCGGAGAAGTGTTCGAAGGGGTAGTAACCGGTGTTACAAATGGTGGCACTTACGCTCGACTGTTCAGACCACCGGCGGAAGGTCGAATCGTAAAGGGTGAACGCGGGCTGGATGTCGGCGACAAAGTCAAACTCAGGCTGCTAAGCACAGATCCCGATAATGCCTACATCGACTTTGCCAGGGTGAAACGATAGATTTCCAGGAATCATGCAGCCTTCGATTGCTACTTGGTCGCTAGAAGCTCCAACAAGAAATCCTCGAAGCCTTCCTTTTGAACGGCCGTTGCTACTTTTACCTTTCGCCCGCCGAACAGCACAGTCGATAGCTTGCCGGCGCTGCGTCCCTGGGTGGTCACATCGACACGCATCTCCTTGAAGGTAAAGAGGTGCGGCGCAATTGTGGCAGCGACGGTGACGGTGTCCCAGAAGTAATATTCAAATCCCTTGACCAGAGACCATAGGCGAGCGGCCAGCCTGGATGCCCGAAAACGGTCGGTTTGCTCTTCGAGTCTGGCTAGAAACTCTTTGGTGACCGGAAGTTGATTGGTGACATCGAGCGGTACCAATTTTATTGGTGTGTTGAGATCGAAGATTGCTTTGGCGGCAGGCGGATCCGCATAAATATTCCATTCGGCGCTGCCGTCATGGCCTTCCGTTTCGACATTGCCCGGTACGTTGATTGCACCGCCCATAATCACGAACTCGTCGACCATGATTTTCAGTTCGGGATTCTTCAAAAAAACATCGGCTAGATTGGTCAACGGTCCGGTCACCACAATCGACATCGGTGTTTTCGTGTGCGACAAGCAATCAGAGATAACCGTCTGTGACTTACGGCCCTTCCCCTGTTGATAAACTTTCTTGAGCGAGATCTCACTGAAAAGCGGTAGCTCGTTCATTATGTAGCTTTCTCTGCGCCAGTTGTCTGGGAACGGATTGAGGACGGGATCTTCACTGTAAGCTACCTCCGCTCCTTCGAGATCGAGATAAGTAGCCATCTTGAGCAGCGCTTCAAAGGATTGCGCCGCATAGCAATCGCCATCGGTCAAAGTGACCGCTTGCAGATCGACTTCGGATGATAGCCATAGCAGCAGACCGCTTAAGAGATCATCGACGTGTCCATCGTTGTCATGAATAACCGGTTTTGGCATTACTAACTCAAAGTTGGCGCACGAGCGCTTGACAAACTCGCCCGGCTGAACTTTAGTTTACTTCTACACTAAGCCAATTTCATTAGTTGGGAAGTTTTTGTGTATCTTTTGACTAAAGATTAGGCGGGCAATTGCTGGTCTCGCGCCAGCCTCAAGGCTACTGCGCCAAACGGCTAAAGTATGCCCAGCTCCATTTTGGCGTCTTCGCTGCACATGGTCTTGGGATCCCAACGCGGACTCCAGACGAGCTGTACCTTGGGATTTTTGACCCAGGGCAGTTTGGTCAAAACTTGATGAACCTGCCCCTGAATGACCGCGCCTAAAGGACAGGCCGGGCTGGTCAGAGTCAACCGCACTGTCACCTCTCCACTGTCGGTGATATCGACCCCATAGACCAGTCCGAGATCGATGATGCTTATCCCGAGCTCGGGATCTAAGATGGTCTTCAAGTGTTCGCGCACTACATCTTCTTGTATGGAAGACATTTGATTCCCTCCCTGGTTAACAAAGCAAGCGTTATCCCTGATTGCCTTCGCCTTGAGCGCGTGAAGTCTCAATCGCTTCTAAAAGCGTATTCCAGGGAAGCAGTGCGCATTTGATCCTGACTGGATACTTCTTGACTCCTTGAAGAGCCTCCAAGTCCTCCAGGTCTTCCGGCAGCGCGGTCTCCGCTGAGCCGCCCAGCATCATGTTCTTGAATACGGCTGCCACTGCGGTTGCATGCTCCAGAGATTGACCGAGCACCGCCTCGCTCATCATCGAACCTGAAGCCATGTTAATCGAGCAACCATGCGCTTCCAATTTGATGTCGCTGATCGAATCCTGGTCGATTCTCAGGTAGAGAGTTACCTCGTCACCGCAGAGCGGATTGACGCCTTCGGTCTTGACCGTGGCATCTTCGATCGCCCCCTGGTTGCGCGGCCGGTGATAATGATCCAGGATGGTCTCCCGGTAGAGGTCATCTGCAAGCGACATGTCCCATAACCTTGTCTGCTTCCTGAAGTGCTTCCAGGAATTGGTCGATCTCTTCCTTCGTATTGTATATGTAAAAGCTGGCGCGGGCGGTGCCGGCTACTTTTAAATCGCGCATGAGTGGCTGGCAACAATGATGCCCGGCTCTGATTGCGATGCCTGCTTCATTTAAGATTTGTCCGATGTCATGCGGGTGCACGTCAGCGAAGTTGAAGGAGATAACGCCACCACGCCTGGTGGCATCTTGCGGCCCGTAGACAAGCGCGTCGTCAATCTCCCGCATCCGCTTGAGAGCATACTCGGTTAGCTCGATTTCGTGGGCGCGCACGTTGTCCATGCCGAGCACGGTGAGATAGTCGATTGCCGCTCCCGAGGCGATCACATCGGCGATGTTGGGCGTTCCGGCCTCGAAGCGATAAGGCAGCTCGTTGAATTTTACGCGATCGCGCCAAACCGAGCTGATCATGTCGCCGCCAGACATGAAAGGCGGCATCGCCTCCAATAATTCGGCCCGTCCCCAGAGCACACCGACTCCGGTTGGTCCGAGCATCTTATGGAGAGAGAAAACCAGAAAGTCGCAGTCCAGTGCGGTGACTGAAGTCTTGAGATGAGGTACCCCTTGCGCCCCATCTACCAGTATGACCGCTCCTTGGGCATGAGCGAGTTTGGAAAGCTCGGCTACCGGCACGATTGTTCCTAGGACATTTGACATCATTGTGACCGCAACCAATTTAGTGCGGGAGCCGATCACGGAAGCGGCATAATTGAGATCGATTTCGCCTGATTCGGTCAGCTCAAGGTAAACCAGCTTGGCTCCCCGCTCGCTGGCGAGCAACTGCCAGGGCACCAGATTGGAATGGTGTTCCATCGCCGACAAAACTATTTCATCGCCCGGCAGGATGTTCGAGCAACCCCAGCTGTGAGCAACCAAGTTGATCGCTTCAGTGGAGTTGCGGGTGAAGATTATGGAGCGAAGATCGGGCGCGGCGATAAAGTGCCGCACCTTTTCACGCACCGCTTCATAGGCTGCCGTCGCTTCCTCGCTCAGGGTGTGAATGCCGCGGTGGATGTTGGCATTGTAGTTCTGGTAATAGTCGGTCAGCGCTTGAATGACGCTTTGCGGCTTTTGAGATGTAGCGGCATTGTCGAGATAAACCAACGGTTTATCGTTTATAGATCGGGACAGAATAGCAAAGTCCTGGCGAATTTGTTGGATGTCTAATGCTTTCATCAAACTTCTATAAAAACCTCATCCTGGCGGACCTCGACTTTGTAAGTGGGCACCGGCAGAATTGCCGGCAAACAAAGAGCCTTACCGGTACGTATATCAAAACGAGCGCCGTGACGCGGGCACTCTACTTGATGATCGGACAGCTCTCCTTCACCTAATGGGCCGTTGTCGTGCGTGCATAAATCAGCGATTGCAAAAAATTCCCCTTCCGCGTGGCAAAGGGCAATGCGCTTACCGTTAGCTTCGATCACTTTGACCGAGTTGTTCGCAATGTCGGCGACTGAAGCTACTTTGACGAACTCTTCGGTCATGACTTTCAGCTCCCGACAGAACTCTTGGTTGCCGGCGTCGAAAGGATTCTCTGAGTGACTGCGTTGCCTACCCACTGCCCGGCCGCCGGCAGCCCGAACTGATCGACGACAGTCTTAAAGAATCCTTGAACGATGAGCTCTTCTGATTCGGTGCGGGTCAAACCACGGCTCATCAGATAGAAGATCTGCTCCTGGTCGACCGGACCGACCGTAGCGCCGTGCGAGCATTTGACGTCATCTGCCAGTATCTCGAGCTTGGGAATTGAATCGGCTTTAGCTTGCCCGCCCAAAAGGAGATTTTTGTTCGATTGGTAGGCGTTGGTCCTTTGTGCCACCTTCGGGACGCGGATGATTCCCTGGTAGACGGAGGTGGCCGAATCTTTCAAGGCGGTTCGGAAATTGATTTCAGAGCTGGTGTCCGGAGAATTGTGCTCTTCGACCGTATTGAAGTTGTAATGCTCGTGCCCGCTGCCGAGCACGATGCCGTTAATATCACTGGTGGCGCCAGGTCCGTTCAAGAGTGCTGCAATGTCGCCTTTGACTAGTTTGCCGCCAAGCGCAACGGTCAGGCACCGGAAGGCTGCGTCGTTGCGAATTGCAGCGGTTGTGCGGGTTACTGAGTAGACGGACGAGTCGAGCTGCTGGAGCTCGAGAAAGTTCACCTTGGCTCCCGGCTGTGCATAAATTTCCACCAGAGCGGCATGCAGGCAGGTCGAGTGCTCGGCTGCCGCTTCGTTGCCGGCTGAGGCCGTGTGGAGCAAGGTGACTTTGCTGTTAGAATCCGCCAGTACAAGCAGGCGAGGAAAAATCGCACTGCCGGTGGTGCCCGGTGCCGGTGTGCCGGCCGAGATGAAACTCAAAAAGGGCGCTTCTATCTCCAGCGAAGCCGGCACATACAAGAAGAGCCCGCAGTTAAATAATGACTTGACCATCAAAGCGAACTTGTCGTCGCGATTTAAGCTGGTCGGAAGATCGAGATACTGTTTCAGCTTGTCGGCATGCTCTTTGAGCGCAATGGCCAGGTCGCAAAAAATCACGCCCTTGTCTTTCAGCTCGGCTGGAAGCTCGATGTACCCGGGATTGTGAGCGGCTTGCGAAAGCACTCCAGATGGCGAGGTGAAATGTTCCAGTGCTGGCTTGATCCAATCATGAGCGTCAGTCAGTGTTGGTCCGGTCGCTGCAAAATCAAGCGCGATTAAGCTGGAAAGGTCCAGAGAGCTAATGTCGGTGCGATGCCAGTCATCTTCTTGGGCTGTCGGCATCGGCGTCTGCAAGTAGGTTTCCCAGGCGTTTAAACGGCTTGCCTTCAACCAATCCGGCTCGGCGTGTCGTAGCGCCAGGTCTTCTACCCGCTCTCTGGCTATTGTGCTCACCGCTTTCGAT
>CAZSNX010000008.1:0-23897 GCA_964607945.1 uncultured Candidatus Obscuribacterales bacterium | reverse complement strand
TATGCGGTCTCGTGCTTGAGTGGCGAGCGAAACCACTTCCTTCAAGTAACCTTCCGGATGTGTATGATCGTCGTCGGCTGTAAGTATATGAGAGCCGCGACAAGACAAAGCTGCATTGTTACGATTGGCGTAGAGCCCTCTTCTCGGACCGGCTACATAGGTGCAATCGTGCCGAGCGGCGACCGTCTTGTTTCGTTCGACAAACTCAATGTCGGAGTCATCGGAAATGACTATTTCAAAGGGTTGAACCGATTGAGCGCGCAAACTAATTAGGCAGCGCTCCAAGCTGTCCGGCCGATTTCTGGTTACTAAAGCAACGCTCAATTTTATTGCAGCCGGGGCATCGAGAGCAGTGCTATCTTCAGAGGCTTGCATTGGCTAATCCATTGCACCGGCTTTGCGCACTCCTATTTTACTTCAATTGACTTCAGCTGCTGTTGGCGGTTGACCGAGGCTGCGGGAAGTTGGGTATTGAGAGTAGCCAATGACAATAGAATCTGGCACAATTGAAGCGATGCGTAGGCTCAACCCGAATAGTGGTCCATGAGAATTACTATCGCCCAGGGTGCGTTTTTTCCTGTTCCACCACTGAGAGGTGGCGCAATCGAAAAGGCCTGGTTCGCTCTTGGGAAGGAGTTCGTAAAGCGCGGTCATCAAGTGACGCATATCTCCCGTTGTTTCGAAGGATTGCCTCATGTGGGGTTAATCGAGGGAGTGCGGCACGTCCGAGTCCCCGGATATGATCAACCCAATTCGATCTGGATGTTGAAGCTCTTCGACCTGCTTTATTCGACCAGGGCTATTTCAGCCCTGCCGGAAGCAGATATTCTGGTCACCAACACATTCTGGCTGCCGGCGCTTATTCGCAACAGCAAGCATGGGGCTGTTTATGTCCATGTTGGTCGTTATCCGCACGGTCAGATACCTCTGTATGCTCATGTCGCACGACTTCAGACCGTATCGCAAGTGGTTGCCGACGCGATTAAAACGCAGTGTCCCTCGGTGGCTGATAAAGTTCGGGTCGTTCCCTATCCACTTCCTGAAGACATCTTGGTGGCTTCTGAAACGCCGCCGATTTTGGACCAGCGGGAGCGGTGCATCCTCTATGCCGGTCGTCTTCACCCTGAAAAGGGCGTGCACTTGCTGATTAATGGCTTCGCGCAGTTCCTTTCTCGCGGGGCTCCCGGGTGGAAGCTAGTTCTGCTTGGACCTTGGGAGTCAGAACTGGGAGGAGGTGGTCCGGATTATCTTAAACGACTGCAGGTTTGCTCGAAATCGATCTCCAATCACGTTGAATTTGCCGGTATGGTCAAGGAGTCCTCAAAGCTTAGGCAGTTCTATCGCCGGGCAAGGCTGTTCGTTTATCCTTCGCTGGCTGAAAAGGGTGAATCGTTCGGGTTGGCTCCGCTAGAGGCGATGGCTAATGGATGCCCGCCTCTCGTGTCGAGCTTGGATTGCTTCAAGGAATTTGTGAGCGATGGACAAACAGGTTTTTTCTTCGATCACCGTCGCAAGGATGCGGTACAAGCGCTGGCGGAAAAGCTGGCAGAGGTGATCAATTCACCAGATGTGCTTGCCGGTGCTGCTACAGCTGCTTTCGGCGCGGCTCAAAACTTTTCAGTCGGCAAAGTGGCGGAGCGTTTTCTTGTCGATTTTGAATCGTTAGTGAAGACAGATTCGCCATGCTGACAGCGGATAGAGGCTCGGTGCCCGATATTCAATCGATTTCTACCGGTAACGCCAGACCGTTTTGGTCTGTAATGGTACCCACTTATAACATCGATGATTATCTCGAGCAAACCCTCAACAGCGTACTTGGTCAATTTACCGGCCCAGACGACATGGAGATTCAAGTTGTCGATGGCTCATCGGATCCGTCCAGGATAGTCGATTGCGTAAAGAGAGTCGGCCGGGGAATTGTCGGCTTTCGTTCGGTTCCGCCGGAGATAAAGGTGCCGGCGGTTTTCACTGAATGTGTTCGAATGGCTCGCGGACAAGCCGTTCATATTCTTCACAGCGATGATTATGTGTTGCCGGGATTCTATGAAAAGCTGAAGCCTGGTCTACTGGAGAATCAATCAGTTGGATTGGCTTTCTGCCGCCAGCGCTTCATAGACGAGAACGACACGCCATCCTTTGAGACTGAACTACACAACCGCGAGCCTGGAATTCTGCCGGGATTCATTAATCAGCTGGCTATTCGCAACATGATCCATACTCCGTCGATAGTGGTGCGACGATCCGTATATGAAGACCTGGGAGGATTTGACGAAAGGCTTTGCCATGCAGCCGATTGGGAGATGTGGATGCGTATTTTGTCGCGCTATGAGGCATGGTTTGAGCCTACCACGCTGGCCTGCTATCGGGTGCACGAGTCGGCTGGAACCAGCAAGTTAATGCGGACCGGCTCGAATATTGTCGATTGTCGAAGAGCATCCATGATTTTCGCTAGTTATCTGGCTGGTGAAAAGGCGTCGGCCGTGATGACGCAATCAAGAGTCTCTCTGGCTCGCTATGCGCTGGCCACGGCTGCGCGCATGCTTAAACGTGGTGATACTGCCGCTGCTTCAGTCCAACTTTTCGAAGGATTAAAATGCTTGCGGACTCCATCTGAGTTAATGCAGTTGGCCCAGCAAGTTGTTCGTCGAATGCAGACGGGATAGTTTATGCCACCGTCGACGAATGTTTTATCCGTTACTGAGGCGCTGATATTGGAATGAATCTCCTGCAGAGAATTATCTATAAATCAAACCGCCTCTGTCATCGCGTAATCAAGGACGCTCCATACTGGTTTAAACCGACACCGGATCGCTTGCCGCTGCCGCCATTAGCATTGAGATATCTTGTGACCGGCGATATCTTCGACACCATACCTGATTTAGCTGCAGGCTGCCTGGATTTCGGAGCTGTCCAGAATTTTGAAGCCGGGCGGATACTTGGTGATATCCACCCTCGGGGCCTGGGCCGTGCCCGCTCAATGGCGTAAGCAGCTTGATGATGGGGAACTCGTGGTAGTTCGAGCAGAACTCGCCGGCGCCAATGCCTGTCTTGCGTATCATACGGAAGCTACGATTCGAGATCAGTTGGCAGTAGGCTTTGAGCTCGTTGAATTCCGTGAACGTGCTGTTTGGCAAGACTTTTGTTTGCTTCGCAAGAATTGAGAATGAATTTGGGGAGCTTACTCAGCGAGCATGTGCCGGTAATTGGGACCGACCTCGAGTAAGATCTTTTGCAATTGTGCGTAGAGCACCTTGGTTAGACTTGTGGAGCCTAGCTTCACGGCCAGTTTCATCAACAGTTTGCGGCGGTTTGATTGTTCGGAAAATCCTGCAAAATGCAGCACATGAATGTTATTCATTCCGATTCTATCTAATACCGCCGGTGGTTGTTTGACCAAGAAATTGAATCGTTGATCTTCGAGCGGTGCGATGCCCTCTCTTAATAGCCAAAGATTAATCACCGTCTGGTCTGAAAATCTCAAGTGGGATTTATAACGATTGAGTAAGTCCATCATACAGGCGTAGGTAGCATCGGTTCGACAGTGTTTGGGAACTACAAAGACGCCGGCATTAGCCATTGCACTTCCGAGCGCAAAATTATCTTCAGTAAGCAGTGTCAACAGCGCTGGATCATCCTTGCTTAGAAACATTCCGGACGTTGAATAAAATGGGTCACCGAATATGGTGAATCGCTCGGCATTCAAGATGCTTTCCAGCGGGTGAAGTACGATTGTATCTGCGTCCAGGTAGAGTATGTTGTCGTACTCCTGGAAGTCAGTGCTCCAGAGGTTCAGGCGCAGATAGGTGGCTTTGGTGTCGGCTCCATCAATCAGATTGATTGGCGGGCCTTCTATTTCCGAGTTGGCTGAACATACATTCACTCCTGCGACAGATGACAAAATGGCTCTGGATTGCTCGGTCAGTCCGTTGTTCTGAACCAGGACTGGCGGATAATTCGGCCAGTTGCGCCGCAAGCTCTCCAGTAACAACAGCGCATACGGCACATAGCTGTCATTTACGGAGATACTGATTGCATGTTTCCGACGGCTGTTCACTTTACTGGTCTCACTAACCATCGAGTCTCAATCTCAGCAAAGGTGGTTTAGGTAATGTGAATTACTCGTTGAATCCTTGAGCCGATTTCGATTGGAGATTCCCCCAATCCCTGGTAGTGTAGCTGAATGAGTGTTCGTTTGGGAGCGGTTCGCTTGTCATTATGAATAGCTACCTTTTTCAAACAAGGGGGAAGTTAAAACCGCTTTGGAATAAGCTATGGCCAGTTCGTGAGTTCTTTCGGAAGTCGCGTCTTGCCGTGGCCGGTCTGCTTCGGCAGCTGCCGGTAAGCTCAATGGTGCTTGGACCACCTAAGCGATGCTATGAAACCACCAGGAAATGGCTCGATACGGCTTCTTCCAAGGAAGACGGCACAGTTCTTGTCGGCATTCACTCCAGCTCAATGGCCGAAAGGGTGCCACCTAAATCGGTCTCAGACCTGCTTCATTGGAAATTCGCAAAGGAGCTCAATCACAAATCATCAGAGAGCTTCGTGGCCGTTATACCGAAGGGTCGCTATTGGGGCTATTATGGTGGAAATGTAATTACTCCCGATGATAATCTTTTGGAAGACCTTTCGAAGGATATTAGACCGGGAAACGATCACGAAGTTTTTCTGCAGTTGAAACTGCCCGATATGGAGAGATATCGAGGCACAGTGGCGGTGATTTCGGCGCCGGAGTCTGAAAGCAACTATTTTCATTGGATGTTTGACGTATTGCCGCGGATTAAATTGCTCAGCGAGGCTGGTTTTGGCATTGATGAGATCGATCGATTCGTCACAAATATGACCGGACTTCCCTTCCAGGTCGAAACACTTGCTAGCTTGGGCGTGCCGTCCGAAAAGTTGATAAAGGCAAGTCGGGGACTGCATCTGCAAGCCGATCGGCTAATCGTTCCCTCCGCCACTATTAATAGCTCATTCGACACTCCCGGATGGGTCTGTTCTTTTCTGCAGGAGCTTCTGGTGGGTGGCACCAAGCGTGTTGCCACATTCGATTATCCGCGTGCTGAGCTACTGTATATCACCAGGCGCAACGCTAGCTATCGCCGTATCGTTAATGAAGGTGAAGTTGCAAACCTGCTTGACCGCTTGGGATTTTGTAACATCGTTCTTGAGCAGCTGTCAGTGGTCGAGCAGTCCGCGCTATTTGCAAATGCAAAGATGATCGTATCCGTCCATGGTGCTGGACTGACAAATCTGGTTTGCTGCGCACCACAGACGAAAGTCATTGAGATGTTCTCTCCGAACTTTGTTCAAACAAACTACTGGGGAATAAGCTGCGCAATGGGTCTAGAGTACTATTACCTGTTTGGTGAAGGGCCGCATCCTCCGCCGCCAATAGATCCATTGAACCGCTATTCCGATCTCAGAGTCGATCTTGTTAAACTGGAGGATACTTTGAAGCTGGCAGGCTTAAAGGTCCGCTAGGTCGCAGTTTAAAGGTTGCGGGCCAGGTCGCAAGGACACCATTTGGATCGAGTTTAGAGGTCGGCAGGAAGGCGCGAGGTTCAATCGATTGATCACGATGAACTTCAAACTAGTAATATGATTGTGAGCAGAGCAATTCAATCGATTGAATGGGAGCACGAACGATGGGCAAAGAGCAGAAGCAAAAGAAAGAAGTAAAGAAGAAGCCGACAAAGACTATGAAAGAGAAAAAGGCTGCTAAGTCGGAAAAGAAGCGTAATAGTTGAGTCTGAATTGCATTTTGTCAGCAACTGATCTGGCTGACTTAAGGGACCCGCTCGCGCAGCCAACCTGCGTAGGTGTCGATCAGTTTTTCGGAGGCTTTGTCCCAGCGTAGGTGTTGTACGCGCTGGTGCCCGTTGCGTGCAATCTCAATCAGCAGCTCGTTGTTTGACAAGAGAGTGCGAATTCCATCGGCTAGAGCGGTGGCGGTCAGAGCAACGATCATGGCTTCCTTCTTGTCGACTAGGCTGTAGGCAAAGCCGACCTTTGTGGCAACCAGCGCGCAGCCGCTGGCCATGGCTTCTGCTGCTGCCAGTCCGAAGCTTTCATAGATGGAAGGCAGAATTAAAATTGCGGTCGATTCATACCAGTGTAGAAGCTCTTGCTTACTTGTTATGTAGGGTGTCGTTTCAATCCGCGGCAGCAAGCGATCTGGGAAATAGTCGCTCGGCTTAAAATCGTGACCGACTCCGGCTACTTTGAAGGTTGCCTGAGCAAACTCATCTAGAATTTGCACGATGGCAGGAATTATGAAACTTATGCCTTTTCTTTCCAGCCAAGATCCGCAGAACCCGATCGCTGGAGGTCGTTGAAAGTTTGGCTGCTTGCCGAGAAACTCCGGCGCAAGGCTATTTTCAATTGAGACGAGATGCGACTTGTCCTGGTAGCCTCGGCTTTCGGCAAAATCAAGATCGAAGTCGGAGACTGTAACTATCCCATCGACGGATCTAAAGGCTGTTTCAAGCAACGGTGCAATGGCGTTGTGATACCAGGAAGGTTTTTGTCCATCCAGGCGGTATGAGCCAGTTTGCTTCAGCAGCAGTTCGGAAGAGTGAGGCTCCAGTCCATTGGAATGGCTAACTAATAGCGGTCTTTTGCCAGGCAGTCCGGCCAGCGCTGCGACAGCCAGCCATGATTCCATGCCGTAGAATTCAACTACGTCGTACCGATTGTTCTTCAATTGGCGAAGCGTACAGAGCATCATTCCTAGAGCTTTTTTGTAAATCGTGCCTGTCTTAAGCCAGTTGAGCAATTCATAGTCATCCGGCCCGAACAGATCGACCTTGTGTCCTCGCGCCTTGAGCTCGTTGGCGAAGCCTGTGATCACGTACCCGGACCCAGTGACCTCGTTGAGCGGACAGTTGCTCAAGGTTAGTATCTTCATCTTGCTTCTTGCTGTTCCATGATGAGATTTATTGCTGAGAGGACTTTCTTTTGATAGCTGATCCAGCTGGTGTCAGCTGCCTTTTGCTTGGCAAGTGCGGACATCTCTTCCAGCCTTTCTCGATTGCTGGCAAACCAGCTTAGTCGCTCGGCGATCTGGTCCGGTCTTCTAATCGGCACTAGAAAACCGGTCTTGCCCTCTACTATCAGGTCTGCTCCACCGGCGTTAGCTGTCGCAACTAACGGTAGCCCGCTGATCATCGCCTCTTGTTGGACAAGCGCGCGTCCTTCGACAATCGACGGAAGAACAAGAATGTGACACGAGCGCATCAATGCCAGAACGGAATCGTGCGTCCGTGGAGGTTCGTAAACGAATCTCTCTAATTGCTTCCGATAAAACTCCATTGGTGCTACCGGCGAGCCCATAACGACCAGCTCGATGTCCGAGCGATTTAAGGTTTTGATCGCTGTAAAAACATCCGCGAGCCCTTTCCTTTGAGACATGGCGCCGGCAAATAGAACTCTCAGTTTTGGATCCGTCGCAGTTGCCGTTCTTGGCGCCGACTGATCGATTGTTGGCGAGCCAAATTCGGCAACGATTGCCTTGCCTGAGTTCTTGACACTGTCAGGAAGGCTGTCGAATACGAATTTGCTGGGACAGACCACTAGTTCAGCTAGCTCTAGTTCGGCTGTTTTGCGCTCCAGTTTCGCGTGAGAGTCTCGGGTGCCGACTAAAGTAGGCTCCCATTCAGGCAGGCGCTCTGCTTCTTCTGTCAGTAGCGCTTGTACGGTTTTCCAGTAAGCAATCGGCAGATCATAAATGCATTTTGCTCCGATCCTTCTGGCGGCTTCGAATGTTCTCAATGCACAATCTTCGTAACAGTAAACCGCATTCAATCTTTGGTGGTGGGCAGCAGTGCCGAGCGGGAATCTTTGCTCTAAATACTTAGCGACAGCTGCATCGAGGCTGTCGCTAACTTTATCCATTGATGCCCAGCCATGCTCATGTGCTGTCAGGAAGTCAAATCCGCAGCGCGGTGCTACCAGACGTATAAGCTCTCTGAGCGGGTGCGTGATGATTTGAGTGCTGGCAAGTGAGAAGTGACGTCTTAGCAGCTCGCTGCGCATTTTGGGTGGTGCCATTCGTACAAGCAAGTCGGACTGCCTGATGGCGATTGTAGTGTGAAAGCTATCGAGCAGTTGTGCTTGTTCCAACCCGGCAAGCATGGCTCTGGCAAATGTATTTCCGGTGGGGTGGCTGAGCAGGATCATCAGCAGGAGCTCTCTAAGCGGCTAAATAGCAGGATGCCGCATTGTTGAGGTTTGCCTTCGATTATGACAGTACGTGGAGCGGAGATCTCGCATACCTGCTGGAATCCTTGTTGGCAGACCATTTGCTGCACCTGCTGTATACCGCCGCCGTTCGGGTGCCATGAATGCCATTCGAGCAGCAAGTATTTCGCCGAAGCGATCAGACCTTTGTAATGAGTAAGCAAATCGTACTCTGCACCTTCAATATCGACTTTCAGCAAGTCGTAGGGAGGTGGGAGCATCTCAACTAGTTGGCTCTCCGTAAGCGTTCTTACTAACGTAGCACTAGCGTCCGAATGCTCGTCATAACTGAGTGAAGATGCCATATGCGAGCGTTCGACAAATCTTTGCGAGCCACTGTGAGCCGAAATCAGACCATGCTCAAAGCGCAGATGTTCAGTCAGTCCGTTGACTTTGGTCAAAGCATCGATCTGTGCTTTGACTCGGCTGTCTCCATCGATCAGCAGCGCTCTGAAGTCAGGTGGCAAGCTGCGTTGTGCCCGTTTCCAGATTACATAAAGAGAGAAAAAACCGGCATGGCATCCTAGATCTATCCACTTCGATGGAAGCGGCATGGCTTCGAAAGCACCGGCGTACTCTGCTTCAATGAATATCTCGGAAAACGATGACCATGCTTCCATAAACGAAATCGGGCACCAAAGACCGTTGCCTAATGGAACTTTAATTCCCAGGTCTTTGTAGTAATGATGTACCAATTCAAAGATGAGCCGCCGGCGAACAGATTCCGCTTTCAAGAAAGCGTTCACAGGGGCTTTGACAAGAGTCCGTAAGTGGCGATCAAGTCCCATCTTTACTCTATTGTAATGTGCGATTCCTTTTGTACAGCGCTCATCTTACATCAGGTCTCCTTCTGTCCGCTAACTGAGCTTGACTTGTAATGTCGGAGGCAATCCTAGTGGCGCGGCTCAGCCGGTATGATCAAATTCCGGGCTAAAATCCAACGGTCTTCTTCAGTTGAGCAGGGCACGCCTTACTTGTTCGGCTTTCACAGAAGGAAAAGCCAGAAAGTTAATGCCACAACTTTCGTTGAAGGTATAGTTGTCGAGCGTGTGGTGACTTGGCTCCCGCTGTAAGGACAGCTCGATGATTTCGTAGCCGATCGCTTTGAAGAATTCAAACAACTTTGCACGTTGGATTCCTTTCCAGCTCTCGAAAATCACAATTGGCTGCGTTTGCCGCAGTGTCTTCTGCCCTCCTCTCAAGACTGCCAGCTCGGCACCTTCCGTATCGATCTTAATGAGGTCTGGTGACAGATCGTATGTGGTGCAGAGTTGATCGAGCGTACTTTGTTGGACAGTTACTCTAATCAAGTCCTTTTCGTTCCATTGAGTAGACAGCTTGGAGTCTGTCGTACCAAGCCAGGTGTCCTTTTCCGGAAATGTTAGTTCGACAGTTCGCTGATCGTCGGCCAGTGAAATTGGCACAATCTCGCACTGGCAGTTATTGAGCGCCGATAGGCGTTTGAAGTAATCATGGCACCGCACGTTCGGTTCGATCGAAATAGCCCGAATTCCGTGAATTAAAAAGAACAGTGAGTCCAAGCCGAAATTTGCGCCGACATCGATGAACTGCGCAGGCTTGAGATTCGATTCAATCAAACGTTCATAGCAGTACTTGATTTCAGCGTCGTGTCCAAGGAAGGAGACGGCGTTGTCCCAATCTAGCCACATCGATTCGGCATCGAGCGGGAAAGTTACCAACCGCTCCTTTACTCTTACCTGCCAGTTCCCGCTTTCTAGCGAATAGCTTTCCTGCCAACGAAAGACTTTCGAGCAGCACCAGAATTTCTGTTTGGCTGACCAGGGAAGAAAGTTGTACACGACGTTGAGAGCGCTGCGCGTGAGGGCATTAGCTGCAATTTTGCGGATCAATGCCAGGCGGGTCGACATGGGATTACGTCAATATGCTGTATTCATGAATTTTGGTGGCAATCTCATTCTTTCGCGATGTTCATAACGCAGTTAAGCAGAGCAGCCTCGAAAGATGTCGTATATGCGGCGGCAATTTTTAACATTATCGAATTCTTCCTTCGCCAATGCACGCCCGTTATTGCCCATAGTAACCCGTAAATTCTCATCTGCAATTAAAGTCTGGAGCGCTTTAGCCAAGGCAATCTTGTTTCCTGGCTCTATCAATATCCCGTTGAGACCGTCTCGCACCAATTCCGGAACCGCCAGCACTTTAGTTGCGATGCTGGGGAGCCCGGCTGCCATGGACTCTATAAAAACCATTGGAAAGACATCTTCATGACTTGGCAGCACAAAGATATCGGCAGCGCGGTAGAGATTCAAGAGGTCGAGCGACAGCGGCTGAAGTCCTCGATGAATGCGTAAATTCTCCCTTGGCTGGATCGAAAGAGGACTATTGGTTGCTATGTCCAATTCACATTCAGCCGACAGGTGTTCCTGAAAGATGGCAAGCAAGTCTTCTCCGCCTTTCCTTTCGAAGTCGTTGCCGACAAACAGGAGCCGTACTTTGTCTCCAGCCTGGCGTGGCTCTCTCTTGAGATTCAAGAAAAGATCCAATGGGACGGACGGATGAACGGTTGAGACTTTGCTTGGCTGAATTCCATAGTCTTGGATTACAGAATTGCGCGCCTGCTCGTTCCAGGTCAATATATGCGCGGCTCTGTTGAAACACTCTTGCTCGAGTGCAATTATCGGTTGGTAAGTGGTTTGAGCAGGGGCGGCATGAACTTTAGACAACAAGGCGGTTGTGAAATCGATGTTTATAACAGTTGGAATTCTCTCGAAGATGTCCAGTGAGAGAAAGGAGATCGCTTGAGTATGAATGTGAAGTACATCTAGGCATTTACGTGCAAGTAAGGACGAGCCGAGCTCGAGCCGCAAGCGCATGAAATCCCAATTCAAATCGGACAAGATCGGAAGTGGCAGCGTCAAGAGCTTGTAGAGGGCTCGACTGGAAAATGAAAGCGGATAGCCGTTTAACTTGACACCACGAAAGTCGACTTCAGGGATATGCTCGCTGAAAGTTTTTTCGAGCATGTCATGATAAGTGGCGTGTCCCATGATGTAACTATTGAGGCTGAGCACGCGCAATCGGTGGGAAGAAGACATGGTTCAATTTACCCGACCGGTCTTTTGCCGAATGGCCGACAGAAATGCCGGCAGCACAATGTCTCTGGAAAAGCGTTGAACGTACTGCCGTCCAGCTGCTCCAAGCCTAGCTCGTTCTGTCTTGTCGGCATGCAGTTCGCAGAGGGCTTGGGCGAATTCTGCTGGATTTTGGTTCATAGTGGAACGGCCGAATTGGCCTTCTTTCAAAGCTTCAAACAATGCGCTATCCGGTTCTGCGTTAGTTAGTATCGGTCGCTCAAATGCCAGTGTCTTCAGCAATTTGCTCGGCAAGAAGGAAGCGCCAGAACCTCTGGACTGTGTAATTATGCATATATCAGAGTCCACCAAAAGCTCGGAATGCTCGTTGGCTGGAAGCACGCTTTCTAGCCACAAATTATCCAAGTTGTGCTCCTTTTTAAATTCTTCAATGGACTGTCTTTGAGCACCATCGCCAGCTATTACAAAGAGCACCGAATCTTTGTCCTTCATGAGCTCGGCTACGCGCAGAATCAGTTCCAGTCCTTGCTTTATACCTAGATTGCCGCAGTAAGAGACAATTTGAACTGCTGCTGCTATGCCTTTGCGTGTCTTCCAAGCACCGCTTTCTGGAAGGCTTTGAACATCTGGAAGATCGATCCAGTTGGGGAATTCTAAGAGCTTTTCGGGCGGGACTCCTTTTGCAGCAACCGCATTCAACATTTGCTTGCTGATGCAGGAGATCGAGCTTGCTTTCTGGTAAGCCAGTCTTTCGAGCGCGTATAGAACTCTGGCTGAGCGTCCATGCTTCAGCATACTAAGACCGAGCGCCGCATCCGGTTGAAGGTCTTGAATATGAAAGAGAAAGGGAGTTCTCTTGATTCTCGAAACAATCCAGGCTGCCAGACCCAGGACTAATGGAGGTGAAACAATGATGTATAAATCCGGAGCCGGAAGCGTCAGCTGCTTGATTATTGAAGTAATTGCAAATGACCCTTCGTGGAATATGCGCAAAATTGGTGAAGGTCTGCGAGGTACATAGTGCCAGCAGCGGTGCACAATTACTTCGCCCACGGCGTCTGTTCGGTACAGCTTATGTTGATCGTCAGGTCGCTTCTTCCAAAACGGATAGTACGGAAATGCCGTCACCATATCCACTTTGAAGCCGGCTGAGCTGAGATAGTCGCACATCTCGTGATTGTATACGGCGATGCCAATCAGCTCCGGCCAGTAGTTGATACCCCAAACGTTGATTCTCATGAAGTTGAGTCGAGGGTACTAATGTAAGGGAGTCGGACTCACTTCCGTCTTTACTTGCTGCTTTCGGCGCAATTGGAGCTCCACCTGGTCGATTCGTTCTTGCAATTGGAACAAAGTATTGAGTGTGTCGTTCTCCTTCTTCCGGAAGTAGAACAAGAGTGCACCAATCAGAACTACCTGAGCTACCAGGATACCGATGATTATGATCATGCGGGTATCTTTATCGAGCGCTTGTGTCATTGGTCCTCCTTCACCCGTTGACTCCAGCTACTCTCACTGTGAATTGAATAGCAGAGCGTACTCACAATAACATAATAATGCGGCTCCATACGACAGTTCGCCGGGGGCAAAATTTACCTTAGCCCTCTTTTTTTGTCGTGCCTCTTGGTAGCTTTCAATAGTCATATTCGCGTTGAATGAGACATGCCATCTGCTATGCTTCCAAGCGTCATGAATCCCGTCTTGAGCGAAATACTGCGAACTCGGCGAGTCAGGTCTGACCGCGGAGTCGAACGCGAGTTAGACTCCGAAATTTCGATCGAAGAAGGGCAAAGCATACAAGCTGCGATCCGGGCTTGCGATGCCTCCACCACACTTGAAGTGGGTTGCTGGTATGGCATTTCTACCTTGTATATCTGTGAGGAGATTGCCAGCAAACCAGGCGCGCGCCATATCGTAATTGACCCTAATCAAACCAGAGACTGTGACCGGATCGGACTAAGCAATGTAAGGTCAGCCGGATATCAGCATTTGCTTGAATTCCATGAGAATTCCTCCCATGTGGTTCTACCACAGCTAGAGAAGGAAGCGATTCAGATTGATTTTGCCTTCATTGATGCCTCCCACTTGTTCGACTATACACTTTTGGAGTTTTTCTATATCGATCGAATATTGCGGGTGGGTGGAATCATAGCCTTCGATGATGTCTTCATGCCGGCGGTGCAGAAGGTCTGTAGATTCATTCTCGAAAATCGCCAGTATCAGATTTTCGATTGCCTGCCGAAAAACGCTACTTGGCGGCAAGACTTGAAGTTCGAGAGCCTAAAACATGCGTGCACTCTCTTGCCGGGGCTCAAGATGTACCTTAAGCCCGAGTACCAGCGGCCGGATACCAAACTCAGAGCCTTGCCCGGTGCAAGATATCTGGCTTTGAAAAAGGAAGGAAGCGATTCTGAAGCAACTCGACCGTGGCACTACTACCGGGAGTTCTAGAACTGCTTCCGGCATAACACAAGTTCTGCAGTTAACGAATTGCTAGGCTGCGACCGGCGCCTCCAATGAGGCTTCGGCTCCTAGACCGGGTAGCAATCCCACCGTCGACGATATGCTCTCCAAGAAAGTCTCGGCATTCTCCATGTCATGATTGAGTTCGCTAAACATATACAGTAGCTGGAGAGTCGACATTACACAGACATTCTTTTGTTTGGCATAGTCGGCCAGATCTTGACTGAATGTGCTGTCCGGTGTGGACC
This sequence comes from uncultured Candidatus Obscuribacterales bacterium, assembly GCA_964607945.1. Taxonomy (GTDB): domain Bacteria; phylum Cyanobacteriota; class Vampirovibrionia; order Obscuribacterales; family Obscuribacteraceae; genus JAGVKB01. The sequence goes on along the minus strand of CAZSNX010000008.1, from coordinate 9,871 downwards.
CGCCTGCCAGTGTGTTAACAATCAGGATGCCTTTCGGCTCGGCCTTTTGTTTACACCAGTGATACACCTGTGAGATTACAAGAGTGCCGAGGTCGACATGAGCAGTTTGTGGATTGGCCCAGGCTATTCGAGCAATCAGCAAAGTTCCCGAATCAGAACTAAGCAGCAGTTCTTGTCTATCCTTTTCGCCCCGCTTAACTTTCCAGCCAATCAGCTGCAGAACTCGTATTGATGCTTCCACAAGCTCGTCGCCGGTGGCTGATAAAAGTGACTTCTGCAAGGAGCGCATGAGTTTCATTCGCCCTTCGCAGTCGTGAATCTTGCGTTTGGCCTCGTGCATAATGTCATTGAGGTTTTGAATCTCCTTCTCCATACGCGAAAGTTCATCGAGCATATATTTGGGGCACCATTCGACCGGTTTTGTCGAAGGATCTTCTTTTAAATCTTCCTGCACTGTCATCGCTTGCTGTGCTCCTTCGTCGGTTGCTTCTTCGGCATGTTGTAGTCCGTCTCGTTGTTCTGCTGAATCGCATTGCGTATTCGGCTCGCTGCGAGAGTTTGAGCTTGGTTCCTGTTTCCTGGCGTTGAAGACTTTCTCGAGTGCCGCCCTAGCCTCCTCGGGCAGAACCGACTCGACTGTCATAGACGGTTCGTATGCATCACCTAAGGTTGACTCAGCAGCTTGCTTTGCCTCCAGATAGCGAATGAAAGCATCGTGACCGCTGGCTGTAAGCTGCTTCACATCCACGGAAAACTGAAAGGTCAAGCTGCCTACCATGATGGAGTCTCCATCGGTCAGGGTTGTCCTTTCCGTGATTGATCTGCCGTTTAGCATAGTGCCATTCTTGCTTCCGAGGTCCATCAAGTAGAAGTAACCGTCCTCGGACGTGATAACAAATTGGTTGCGGGAGACTCCGTTGTCTCCCGTGACAATTACGTCGTTCTGCGGATCTCTGCCGACTCGACACATTGGAATCGGTACCGGAAATTTTTGTTGTGTCGCAGAGTCTTGTAGATACACCGCTGATTCTGTTCCAGGCTGCAGCGAACTGGTGATGATGATGCCGCCTGACAATTGTTGAAGATCGAGACCGGTTACTGTTTTACACAGCACGCAGTCGTCTCCTTCATAGATCTCACCGCACTTTGTACACTCAGGCATGAAAAGCTAATCCCCCCTAGACAGCAGCTGAATAGAAATTTCCATCCAAACCGCCCCGCTAATTGCTTCCCTGGTCGCATTGTTCCCAAAGGTGCCTGCTTTTAACCTGGATGTCTAGTCTGGCTGGTTAAGTGCTTGCTGGATCTCCTGGCGTTTTCTTTCGAACTCCGCGAGCGCTTCATCAAGTTGGCAAGCATTGCCGGTTTGACTGGGTGGGTCAGGCGCCGGCGGTGACGTGTGGGAAACAGCGATGGAACACTCCGGTGCCTCATCCGGTGTCTTGTTTTGTTTAGCAGGCAGCGTTTCAGAACCCGGTTCGGGCTCTCTTTCGGCTGTGTCGGCTACTGATTCAGCGGTTGGCATCGGTTCATCAATTTGGACTGGCTCGGATAGATTAAGGGAGACTGTTTCCAACGCTGGCTCCGGGGCTGGATTATTGATGTGTTCGAAGATCGGCTCGGAGACCGATTCTGCGCTAGGCTCCGAGTCGGACTCTGGCAATGATTGGGGGGGTGAATCGGCAGCTGTTTCTGAAATTGTCTGCGTGTCCAGCTCCAAGGCTGACTGAATATTGTTAACTTCTCCGCCCGCAGCAGGCAGAGACGGATTCTCAAACTCAGAAAACTTTACGAGTCCAGGCTCGCCGCGCTGCTCGTCTCGTTGCCTGGCTAGTTCTGCCTTTAATCTGTCGAAATGGCTGAGATCTCCAACATTGTTCCGAAATTGCGACCGTTCGCTGCTGTCACCGGTGCGGGCAGCCACGCCGATCAATTGCAGGAATCTCCTGACTATACTCGGGGATTGAGTTTTGCCGGATTGTGCCGGTGATGCGGTATCGTTGTGGTCAGCTTCCAAACAAGATATTCTCCGGACCTGAAAGAGTGCCTTGAGTCAGACTCCTCCGTCGGACAGCCTCGAAGCTGACCAACGCCCTTTAACGCATTACCCAGATATCGAATTTGATAAACCAGGATGCGCTTGCCGGAGTTCCACCGCATTAACGCTATCAGGTCGTTGATGTCCCAAGCACCAAATACAGTGTGCCGTGCTTCATTCTGGTTCGCTGCCGGCGGGCGGTTATTGCCGGTGATCTTCGCTTTGTTGCTTCTGTCGTATCAGCTCGTGAGTCTTGGCAATGATCAAGAACTCGTAAAGTGCGTGCAGCCTTGCGAAGTAATATCCCTCAATACCGTCTAAGAAGCCTAACTGAAAGATATAGACGTATATAAATCGTAGCAGCGGGCGGAATGGCATGCGCTGCGAGATCTTTCGCATCATCCGCGGTCCCTTCGCCAGACCGCTGGCCTGTGCTTCGGAGTAGGCAGTGCTTTGCTGTTCAAGCCAGACACGCGCCTCCCAGTTGGAGTAGCGGTTGTGCTTTTCAATGAACACTTCAACTGACGGAAAGGCAAAATGATCGAGCTCGGCTTTCAACTTTCCGGTCTTTCCCTTGATGATTACATGCTCGTGAACTTCGTTATCTCCGCTTGCAGTGTCACTTTCCGTCAACTTCTCATATCGCCCGAGCTGATGTTTGAACAATCGGAGATTCCAGTTGGGGTAATAGCAATGATTCAGCCGCTTGCCGAGGAAGAAAAAGTGCCGATTAATCCAATAACCAAGTGGGCTGTCTGGTGATTCTCTCTCCGTGACAATCGACCGGATTTCGTCGGCAGCTTCGGGCGGTAGCACTTCATCTGCATCGAGAATGAACAACCAGGAATTTCTAAAGTCGAGGTTCTCAAGTGCCCAGTTCTTCTTCTTCGGCCAGGTGCCCGAGAAATCGAACTGCACTACTTTGGCACCAAGTGATTCGGCAATCTCTTGCGAGCCGTCTGTGCTGTGCGAGTCTACGACAAAGATCTCGTCAGCCCACGCAACCGAGGAGAGGCAGCGAGGCAGATTGCCAGCCTCGTTCTTAACAGGCACGAGGATTGAAACTGGCACTTTATCTTGCGGCATGGTCATTAGTCTTTCGTCTGGCTAAGCGTCCTTGGTCTTACCGGTTTGCAAGGGTGTCCAAAGCAAATAAACCATTCCGGCATGTCTTTCGTCACCAAAGAGCAAGCTCCCACTACGGCGCCGGCACCAATGGTAATGCCGGGCATCACAAATGCTCTGGCACCGATATAAGCGTCCGCTCCGATTGAGATTTTTGCGGTAGACAGTGGCAAAGTCCGGTCGGTGAAGTCGTGTGTACCAGTGCATAGATATGCTTCTTGCGCGACCGTGCAGCGCGGTCCCAACTCGATTTCGTCGAGGCAATATGCATGGGCGCGATCACCTAAACAGCTGCGGTCGTGCATGGTGAGACGCCATGGCGCTTCAATGATTGCCCGTTGATGAACGAAAGGTTTTCCGATGAGCTTGCAGCCGAAGAGTCTCAGCCACAAGAGCCGCCAAGCATTGAACGGTTTGGGTGTCCACGAGCAAAATAGCAGCCAGACCCACTCCCAGGCAGGCAAGAGAAGCCGCTCCGAAAGGGGACGTCCCGATTCGTAGGCAGAGCGCTGCTGGTGAGTATAAAAGCGATCTTGCTGCATGCGTTCCCATCATAATTTAATTCTGCGGTTGCGGCTACATCGCCTACCGGGATGCTGAGCCTGGTTGACTGTCTGCCATCAGCCCCAGCTTTATCAGTCTACCGGCGGCACGTTCTATTGCGAAGTGGTTTTCGTAGCAAGTGGTAGCCTTTTGCCGCATTTTGTCTCTACTTTCGGCGTCGAGGCTGAGCCAACGGGTCAGCAAGGCTTTCACTCCCATGAGATTGTCGGGCTCTACCAGACCGGCTTCGGCATTGCAGACTTCCGGCCAAATATTCACTTGGTTCGAAAGCAGTACGGGCACGCCACACGAGAGAGCCTCCGAGACGGACTGACCGAAATTCTCTTGATGGGACGGAAGAATAAAAGCTTCAGCCGCGCGCAGCGCTCCCCATTTTAAGTCGCCCAGGAGCAGCCCTGTTTTTGTCACGCGTGCTCTCACTTCTGGCGGCAGTCCGGCGAGTCGCTCGTCCAGCCCGACTGTAAAGTCCGGCGAATCAGGACCAGCCAGCACTAGCTTAAGAGGTTGGTCGGATGGAAGTTGTGCAAAGGCTGCCAGCAGCAGGTCGATTCCCTTCTTCTCAGCCAACCTGCCCATAAACAGCAAGATGCGTTGGCCCACAAGTTGAGGAAATCGCTCGAAGAACAGATCTCTTTGATATTCCGGATTGTCGTTCGGGCGGAGCGTTCCGTGCCCGACCACTATCTCCCGGCATTGATAAGGAATAAAAGAACTTCGCGCCAGTTGGCGCTCTCGATCGCAAGTGAACAACACTGCTTTCGCGTCGCGCAATACACAGTACTCAATGCACTGCCAGTATGCGGCCTTCTTGAGATGCTTGAGCGGGTATTGCCTGTTGAACCAAGGGTCCAGCATGCCGTGCACATAAACCATGTACGGTGCTCCTCGACCGCTCAGAGCGAGCCAACATGCCAGCGAACCGTATTGCCAGATGCCATGGACAACAATCAGATCGAATCTACTGCGGTTCTTTGCCAGCCACCCAATAAGATGCAGATTAAAGCCATATCCGCGAGTCGAGGGACCAAGCGCGTGCAGTGGGCACTCGACTGCAGTAAGTTGGCCTTTGTCCGGGCTGTCCAGGCAGGCGATCTCCATTTCTAACTCCGGTATCCGCACGGTGGACAGCTGAGAAAGAAAATGAGCTGGTCCTCCCGCTTCAGGAGCCATCGAATGAATTAAGTGGAGTATCTTCAAGACTTACTCCTGCATCTGCCGACCAAAAGTCGAATGCAATCAAGCATGCCAAACTTGGACAGAGCAGATCTTGCCGCGTTCTTGATCGGATGAACCACAAGTTCCACGAACAACCCGGGAAGAGTGAGCCCACCAAAAATCCGGAGATGGTAGAAAAGCGCCGGAGGGCGTTCGTCTCGGTAGAACCAATCGTTGATGCCGCCGGTAGTGCGAATATATTGGTAGTGCCCCTGGTGCATGTAATCCAGTATCTTTCGCTCCGGTCGCGCTGTATGCCGTTCAATTATGACTATTTGCGGCCGCCAACGGTCAATTGTAAATCCTTGCAAGACGCCCCATTCTTGTCCTTCCACGTCGATGGTTATGAAGTCTATTGTGTCGACCTTGCAGTCGGTCAGTATTTGGTCCAGGGTCTTGGCAGCGACAGTGATTTTGCGAGCAATGAGTTCTGGTGGGAGGCTATTGCTGCCTAATTGCGGTGTGAATGACAAGGATGAGAGAGCCTTCCATCCGTCTATGACGTCGAATGAAACTTCCGGTGGGGAATCTTCGTTTACAACAGCACATTGGACTACCTTCGAATTCGGACGGGATTGACGGCAACACTCCGCCATATCCGGGTCTGGCTCGATCAAGATCCCTTGCCAGCCGATTCTTTCGAAGTAGTAGCTGTTGCTAAAGTCTATGCCGTTATAGGCCCCGACTTCTACGAAGAATCCGTGCGCTTTGTCCCCAAAGTACTCTGCCAGCAGGCGATCTTCTGCAAATTGCGCAGTAAAATCGGCAGATTCAGGCTCGGGCATCTGGCGTGCGTTCATTTCTATACAGCAATAGGCCGGGACAATTACAATAACAGTCTGATCTTACCTTTGGGCGGAAGAGCTCGCCAATGACAATAGAGCTGGTCGCCATAATAAATTCGTACAATCGCTTGGCGCTGCTTCAAAAGGCGCTACCGTCGCTTATCTCGGCTCTCCAGCAAGTTACTTTCGAAGCGGCGGTAGTGGTTTTCGACGCCGGCTCCAAGGACGGCACTGTCGAGTGGTTGAAAGAGTTTCGCCCACAGCATCCTGAGTTAGCTATTGATCTGATTCAACCATCCGCCGGACAGGACTCGTCCTTCAGTGCAGGGGTCAACAGCGCTTGTGCCTTTGCCGTCAAGAAGTATCCAGAGCTCAAATGGTTCTTGCTCTATGAAACTGACAACTGGCTGGCCGGCCCGCGGCCAATCAGCGTAGCAACTAAGCTCTTAGACGAGAACAGCCAGTTAGCCGCGGCAGGTTTTGCGGTTACCAATGCCAGTGGACAGCCAATCGGATTCGGCTGCTCGCTGCCTACCGTCTGGGAGTTCTTGCTTGGGCAGCAGCTGACGTACTTCTTGAAATTAGATCAACCAAAATTGCGAGCAGGTGGTCTGGTGGACGGCTGTGAATGGAGTTTTTGTGACGTAGTATTTACCAGCCCGCTGTTGGTTAAGCGTGAGTCTTGGTTAGCCAGCGGCGGAATGGACGCGGCTGTGTTTCCGTTTTCAGATTGCGACACCGATTGGAGTTGGCGTCTGGAGAAACTGGGCTGGGGCATAGCCGTAATCTCTGTTGCCGGGGTCGTTCATGACAATGAGGGGCAGCTTTCAGGCTGGTCGGCCGGGCGAGTCGTTGATTTTCACCGGTCGCGTTACCGCTTGCTATTGAGGCATGCTGGCTCCTGGATTTGTCTCCTAAAGCCTTTACTGCTGTTGAGACATCTTGCTGAGCTGATTTTTCTTCTTGTTTTGCCTCGGGAGCCGCAAAGAAAGAGAGAATCGATTGACAAACGCCTTTTGCTCCTGAAGAGTGTAATGAATCAATATGAGGTTAGTGCCGAATGAGCCTGTGCGGGTTTGTTAGTTTGATCACCGTTTTATTGCCATGGCCGATTCGGCGGGCAATTCTCAACTGGTGCCTCGGTTATCAAATCCACCCGACCAGTCGCATCGGATTTTCGTGGGTCTTCCCGCGGCGACTGATAATGGAAGAGAATTCTCGAATTGGGCATTTGACTGTCTGCAAGGGGCTTACTCTGGTCCACCTCAAGCCTGATGCGACGATTGGAAATCTCAATTGGATAACCGGATTTCCCGAGGGAGATAAACGATTCTTCGAGCAAGAGCTTGATCGCAAGCCGGCTTTGGTTTTAAGTGAGCATGCCGCGATTACGCATCGTCACCTCTTCGATTGCACGGATAGCGTGTTAGTCGGTGCTTTCACAACTATCGCTGGATATCACAGCAAGGTTCTGACTCACACTATAGATTTGCTGGAAAACCGGCAGAGTTGTAAACCGGTAAGCATAGGCAGTTATTGTTTCCTGGGCACCAATAGCATTTTGTTGAGCGGCAGCCGGCTGCCCGATTATTCCGTCCTGGCTGCTGGAGCGGTATTGACTAAATCGTTTCTTGACGAGCATTGTCTTTATGCCGGTGTACCCGCGCGGCCGATCAATAAATTGTCCGAAGATCTTGCTTATTTCAAGCGGGAGTCCGGGCTCGTTTCCTGAGGGAATCAGCTGCCCGATTGTTCCAGCCGTTCTAGAACCTCGAAGTAAATTTGCTGGTAACTATCAACTGTTCGATCGCATGAGAATCGCTCTGAATTTGCGCGACCAAGTTCGATTGTTCTTTGGCGGAGCCCCTCATCAAATAGCTTGAGAACATCATCCGCGAAGCCTGCTTCATCGTCGGGAGGGTGAAGAAAAGCTGCACCACCTGCGGCTTCGGGGCAGGAGCTAGTGTTGCTGCAGATAACGGGGCAATTGCACGCTTGTGCTTCGAGAATCGGCCAACCAAATCCCTCACTAAAGGATGGAAAGACGAGAGCATGAGCCGCATTGTACAGCGCTTCCAAAGTCGAGTCGTCCGCATCGACAATTTCTACAACTCGCTTGCTCAGTCCGGCTTCCTGGACATAATTTCTCAGCTCATCAGGTAATGGTGAGCCGCAGAATACAAGTTGCCCGGCAAAGCTTTCTGCGACTCGCTGAAAGATTCTAAGCACTCCGGCTCTATTCTTTCTCCGTAGACTGGAGCCTACATTCAGGAGAAATCTTTGTTCTGTATCTAAGCCGGCGATGGAGCTTAGCCGGCGAGTGCATTCCTGTCGTGAAAGCACTTGCAGCTTTCTGTTGAGTCCCAGTAACACTGTTTTGATCTGGCTGTGGTCCTTTTGGTTTATTAAGCGTAAGGCATCCTCCCTGGTGGCATTGGAATCGCAGACAATCGTGTCGGCCGCTTTCAGACCACTCAAGATCAGTTGCTGCAACAGCTTGCCTGTCAAATTGAGATCGACGAAAGTGTTCTCACCCAATCCGGCTCTTACCGCCAGTAGGTCATGACAAGTAATTAGATGAGCTTTCTGGTTGACTACTGGAACATACAACGAGTTGGAATGGTCGCAGATGTGGACGATATCGGCCTCGTTGGCTGCTCTGATTAATGCCGGCAGAAAGAGCGCAAACTTATCCAGATAACCGAGCCATTTAGTACCTAGTTGCCCGAGCGCAGATAGCTTACCGAGGTATGGAGTCGGGCTGATTACACTTACCTGGTGTCCGCGCGCGGTTAGCCCTTCAGCTAACATATCGGCGAACCGCCGCATGCTTTGCTGCCGGTCTGCCTGGTAGTTCGATATCAAAAGCACCTTAAGCTTCCGCTGTTGTGGAAGCGTCATAACTTGTCCTTGCTTTGCACTTTATCTTTAGGGTATTAGGCTTTCCTATCAATCACTAAATATAGGTCGAACCGGCGGCACCTGCAAGAAAGAAGCCGCTGATCATCACAATGTTAGAATGTCATTCGAGAGCGACCTGACCGCAAAGGTGCGCATGATCAGCATTTTGAGCAGACGATTCTGGCGCGGCATAGCCATTCAGGTGTTGCCGGAGTTTCTCAAGGCGCCGCTCAGGAGAAACCTGCAGGGCTATCGCAAGGCGAAGCCCGAATTCGATCTCAAACTGGAGGCAACCGACGATCGGCTGTTAGTGTCGATTGATGGGTCAATCAACTTTCAGCTTCCGCTGTGTATGAAGGATGAGATCGAGCATTATCTAATGGGTAATGCCGATTATGCCGAGGAGATGGTCGGCTTTATTGAAGTCTCGAGAGATGCCCGAGTTCTGTTTGACGCTGGTGCCGCGCACGGACTCTTTTCTGCTGTCTTTTGCGCTCTTTCGCCGGTCAATCGATCCTTTGCTTTCGAACCATCCACGTCTTGGCGCCCTTGTTTCGAGCCGATGGTGCAATTGAACGGCTTGCAAGACAGGGTGACCTTGGTCAAGACAGTAATTGGCAACAGAGATGAACCGATCGAGTTTTACTCAGACCCTGCTTCCGGGTTTATACAAGTAATGCCGGGTGGCGACTCGCCTCAACTTGTGGAAGTGCAGGCAACCACTTTAGATCTCGAGTGCGACCGACTTTCGGTAATGCCTGATGTCGTTAAACTGGATGTCGAGGGATTCGAGCTGGAAGCATTGCAAGGAGCCGAGCGGCTGTTGAGCAAGCGAAAGCCGACCGTCTGCATCGAGTTGCATTTGAACTATCTCGAAGAGCGAGGGATATCACCGAAGGAGTGCTGTGACTTGTTAGCCAAGCACGGATATGATTTCTACTCGTGTCATCTTAAAAGGCTGACGCCCAGCCAGATCTATGATTCCGTCAAACCGGTGGTTCGTTTTATCGCACGCTAAGCGGCCTTTTTGTTAGATGGTTTTGTTCGCTTCTTTGTCGGCTTGAACAGCTTTGTTTGTGGTCCGTCTTCTTTGAGCCTGTTTGCAGCGATTGAGAAACCGACAAAAAGCCAGCCATAACCGTTGACAGTGCCCTGTAAGGTCATCTGTCCAACTAGCACAAGAATTCCAGTAAAGCTGAAAAGTAGTAACGGCAGTGGGTTATTGGCACGGCGAGTGGCTACG
>CAZSNX010000007.1:7780-24235 GCA_964607945.1 uncultured Candidatus Obscuribacterales bacterium | reverse complement strand
TTGCTCTTTGAAGTAACAACGACGGTTTTACTATGTTTCTCACCGGCAATGGTGTTCTGCTGTAGCTTAACGTCGGTATTATTTTGAGTGCTCGGGCTTGAGATACTTACGCTGGGCTTAAGAACTGTCTGTTTCCGATTGTCAGTGGAGCTGTATGTTTTCCCGCTTGCAATTGTTTTATATGGGGCATTCCCGGACACGGCAACTTGTGATTGGTTGACTTTGGTTCCACTTCTCTTCTGGTCTACTTTAGTTTGAGCGCTGGCATTAACGCCTATCAAAGTTATCATCACGAAGTAGATTGGAATGGGATTTCTATTCATCATTTGTCGAGGTAACCACTCCTAAAGCCAACTATAATGAACTGGATTATGCCTCTCATTGTAAGGTATTGTGATTTAAGACGCCCTTTTCACCGATTAATCAGGATGTGACTTAAGTGCCGGAACTAGTCTCTGTGCTTATTTTGGGCGATATCATCGGCAAGCCGGGTAGGCGTGTCGTTAAAGCATATGTATCTGGTCTCGAAAGCAAACCTGATTTGATAGTGGCTAATGTTGAAAATGCCGCACACGGGTTTGGTGTTTCGGAAAGCAATCTGCAGGAGCTAAAGGAAGTTGGTGTACAAGTATTCACCGGTGGAAACCATACGTTCGATCGCAAAGAAATTTTTGAGTTTATCGATCGCGAGCCAACATTGCTCAGACCTGCCAATTATCCGGAAGGCACGGCGGGCCGAGGATGGTGTTTAGTCGAGGTTGGTGGAGTCAAGGTCGGTATCTTGAATCTAATGGGCAGAGTCTTTATGGAGCCACTTCAATCACCATTTTTGGTGGCTGATGCCTTGATTCCTCAAATCGCAGAGCTGACCAAATTGATTATTGTTGACTTGCACGCCGAAGCGACGGCGGAAAAGGTAGCATTAGGTTGGTACCTTGATGGCAGAGTTTCCTGTGTCGTTGGCACACACACGCATGTTCAAACCGCTGATGAACGCATACTTCCTGGCGGAACTGCCTATCTGACTGATATGGGCTGTTGCGGACCTGTCGATGGGGTGATTGGCATGGAACGAAGCAGTGTGCTGAAGCGGTTCATTAATCAGCTACCTGCACGATTCGAAGTAGCCGCCGGTGCAGCAATGCTTAATGGTGTTCTTGTAAAGCTACAAGCAGAATCGGGCAAGGCGATGTCCATTGAGCGCATTCAGTTTCGTGAACAGTCGATTTCGGATTCTGCTGATTAGCGGACAACTGGGTTAGTCAGCGTTGATTGATTCGTAATCAGATTTTTCCGTTGCTTGCTCAGTGCATCGGCACTCTTTAGCATATCTGCTTGCCATTGCTTGCATTTGTTTGTATCGTGTACGTTCGCCACAGTACATGATTCGGTGCTTGAGATGGCAGTTGATCTCCACCTACACACAAATTACTCAGATGGGTCGTGGTCTCCGACCCAAGTAGTTGAACGTGCAGTGTCTCTGAGATTGACTCATATCGCAATTACGGATCATGATACTATGGATGGTATCAACGAGGCGGTCGAGTGCGCCGCTGGGCGCTTACAGGTAATCCCGGGAATTGAAATAAACACCGTATGGCAAGATGACGATCGGTGTTTTCAAGACGTGCATATTCTTGGGTATTTCTTGGACAAAGATTCACAGCACTTGCAACAAATACTGCACCGCCAGCAAGAGGCTCGACGGAAGTTGGTGACTGCTACAGTCGAGCGCTTGGCAGACCTTGGTTTGGACCTGACGGTTGAACTAATAGAACGCTGTGCAGGGAGGGGATCGATTGGCCGTCCACATATTACTCAGGCAATAGTCCAGTCCGGTGGAGCTAAAGATGTAGTTGAAGCTTATCAGCTATTTATGATTCCGGAGAGCCCCTACTATGTTAGACGGGAAAGCATAAGCCCAGTCGATGCAATCGAAGCGATTAGCAAGGCGGGTGGGGTTGCCTCGGTGGCTCATCCCGGTCGACCAGAGGTAATGAAGGATCTGCTGCTATTGCTAAAACGTTCTGGGCTTGGTGCTCTGGAGGCCTACCACCGACGTCACTCACTTGCAACTGTCAAGAAAAACATTCGCTTTGCTCATGACAACGGGCTTGCTGTTACTGGCGGATCGGACTGTCATGGTCCACATGGAGAGTATCCCGCCACTATCGGTTCGATCTCTGTGCCACTGGAAGTGGTGACGAAACTGGAACAACTGCACGCTAGCCGGCGAGTGTCCGGCTAGCTGAGCGGGGCGAGGCTCACTCGAGCAGTTTGTCAATTTGTAGTTGCATCAGGCGAATATCCACTTCCCCCGTTTGGCTCCATGTCTTTTCGCCCGACTTGTTAAGCAGGACTTGGAGTGGAATGTAGCCACGATAGTATTCCTTCAAGAGTTTCTTGCATTCTGGGCTGAGTGCGTGATCAACGTCTACAACCAGGAATTTGAGCACAGTTGCGCGATTCTTTCGATATAGATCGACAATTCGCTTGGCTTGTCGGTTAGTGTTAAGGTCACCGGCCGCCCCGAAAAAAATCAATGTCGGGCGTCCGGTTCCTGGTGTGAAATCATCTAGTTTTTCGGCCTCGATTGGAAAGCCGTTGTCCAAATCTTGCGAAAAGGAAATGCCTTCCTTTAACTTGAGATCTTCTGCGGCGTAAGCTCCTGAAATTAGCGCTTCTTGCGCTGCAAGCAGTAGCATAATAGCGAAAACGCCCGACTTGTATTCGGCTGGCATTGTCTAGCCCGTTGAAGGTGTTAAGTGATTATCGTGTGTCGTTGTATCAGATTGCAAGACTATTGCGTTCGGCAAATTGTTTCTTGTCGACACAGTTTGAAGTTAGCAGTCGTTGAATTTGGAATTGAAGTCGCTGGCCTTCACTTTATGGACCCAGCGTGACCACTTTTGCTGCTCATAGCTGAGCGCGTATTGGTGGAGTGAATTGAGCAACTTTCGCCCACTTTCCGATTGGGCTTTGAATACATATGTTCGACCGGTGTCAGAACCTTCGAATTGTAGAACTTCCTGACTGCCTCGTTTGCCGATTGCGATCGCAATCTCACAGTGCAGGACTTGATCCACTGCACTTTCGGCCGGCTGGCTTAGCCTCTCCCAGAGCCATCGAGCCAAGACAGCTGCAGCCGGGAGTTCCGAGTCTGCAGTATGTAGATACTTTGCGAAAGCTTCTAAAATCACGATTCCGTCTCTTTCCGAAGTTTAAGGGATGAGCACGGCCGAAACCATGGACCCGAAACACTTAGCCTGTCTTCGAGCTCTTGGCAGAATTCAAACTAGCGAACCGTTGCCACGCCGGGCACATAATCTCAGTCGCCATGCTTGTTTGCAATTAGTAGTTGCAGCTAAAGCTAGCGTCTATGAAAAATATAGCATAAGTTCTCAAGACCATCACTAAATTGCTTGTCTGCCGAGGATCTTGACTTGGAAGACTGCGTAATTTACTGCAAGCCTAAATTCTGTGTATAAAATTAAAAATGTAAAAGTGGGAACGTCTTAAGTTCCAAAGCGGTATAATAAATCTGCTTGAGGGCTCCGCGCCCAAGGTCTTCTAATTTCATAGCCACAAAAAAGAGACGCGACCCGTCTCCCCGGTGCCTGTGTTACCGCTGTAAAGAAAACACAAGGCAGGGTGGAAAAGGACCCAAGCTTGCAAGCAGGGTTTGATTTTAAACAGACAGCCGAGCGGCAACGATGGCTATGAACCATCTAGAGTCTGGAGAACGATCATCGTTAATTCACTTGTTGGTCAGCTTAATCTGACTGAACAGAGCCAAAACCAAGCGATACAGACACCGGAGCAGTTTAGTCGATTGCTCACTGAGCGGCTTTTGGAACAAGTAGCCCGCCCTGGACAATATTTGGGCAATGAGTGGGGAGCTCTTGCTAAACCCTGGGAGAATGCCGATGTGCGTTTGGCGCTTGCATTTCCGGACCTTTACGAACTAGGGATGTCGAACTTCGGGCTGCGGATCCTTTACCAGATTGTCAATGACAAGTCAGGTCTACTAGCCGACCGCAGTTATGCTCCCGACTCGGATCTCGAGCTCCTTCTTAGGAAATTGAATCTGCCTCTTTGGGGCTGGGAATCTCGCAAGCCTCTGAGCGCCTTTGAGTTGATCGGCTTCTCCCTGCAGTATGAGTTGACATATACCAATGTCTTGAACATGCTTGACTTGGCAGGACTGCCGGTTGTTGCTGCCGAACGCACGCAACTATTTCCTTTGATATTTGGTGGTGGCCCGTCTTCGGTCAATCCAGAGCCGATGGCCAAATTCATGGATTTCTTTGTGATTGGCGACGGAGAGGAAGCTGTTCCTCAGGTTATGGAGCGCGTCAGGAACTTCAAGCAAAGAGCAGCCTCCGGCAAATTTGATCGACGAGAGCTGCTTCTGGAACTGGCAGCTGAAGTGCCGGGAGTCTATGTACCAAGCTTGTATGAACGCATCCCCCAAACGCCAGTGGTCAGACCGATTGCAGTTGAGGGTAAGACGCTGCCAGTAAGAGTCTTGAGACAAGTGCAACCGCTTAATGACGAAAATCAGCCGACTGCCGGTATTGTTCCCTATCTCGCGCTCGTGCATGACCGCGCTGTACTGGAAGTAAGGCGTGGCTGTGATCGCGGCTGCCGCTTTTGTCAGCCTGGCTATACATTTTTGCCGGTTCGGGAGCGCACGGCTGATGACTTGGTGCGCCTTTCTCAGACGGCTCTTGAAAAAAGCGGACAGCAGGAGTATTCAATGCTATCGCTTTGTGTGAGCGATTATACGAGTTTGCATGATGCTGTCCGAGCGCTCAACAGGCAGCATTCTCAATGGCGCGCCTCCATGTCCTTCCCCAGTCAGCGTGCTGATCGCATGAATCTGGATCTGGCCGAAGAGCTCAAATCTGTCCGCAAGAGTGGTATCACGCTCGCTCCGGAAGCTGGCAGTGAGCGTCTCAGGCAGGTTATTAACAAGGGGCTGAATCACGGGCAGATTATTTCGGCGATTCAAGCTGCATATCAATCTGGTTGGACTTCGGTCAAGCTGTATTTCATGCTCGGCTTGCCGACTGAAACCGACGAAGATTTGGCCGGCATCATTGAGATTCTAAAGGAAGCAACCGATTTATGCCGGCAAATTAAGAAAGCAAACCCGGAGAGTCTCAAGCGCAATGTCGAGTTTACTTGCACGATGTCCAATTTCGTGCCGAAGCCGTTTACACCTTTCCAATGGTTCGGCCAAATTACTACTGAGGAGACCAAGCGCAGACAACAGGTGCTGAGAGATAGGCTGAAGGAATCAGGACTGCGCAATGTAACATTGAATTTCACCGACCCGGAGATAAGCTTGCTGGAAGCAGTAATCTCTCGTGGCGACCGCCAGATCGCTGATTTGATCGAAGCAGCCTGGTTGAGTGGCTCGACATTCGACGCTTGGGACGACAGATTCAAACCTCAGAACTGGTACCGTTCAGCTGAGCAGTTATCTCTCTGCTTGACTGATCTTGCCTCCAAGGACCGCGAGGTTGGCTCCGATCAGCCTTGGGATATCATTCACATCGGCCTTCACAACTGGTGGTTGGTCAAGGAATGGGAAAAGGCTGTAGCCGAAAAGGAAACGGCCCCCTGTACGGAAAATGTTTGTCATGCTTGCGGTGTCTGCACCGAACTCGACGCAACTCATCAATTGGCAGCGCCAAAGCCGGAAGTGATCAAGAAAAATCCGTTTGTCAAAGAGCTTGTGGCTCACGAGCTTGATGATTCACACCCTTCCTTGTTCTTTATGAAGCCACAAGAACAGCCTTCCAACAAAGCCGTCACCCGCATTCGTTTCGAGTTTTGCAAATTCGGAGAGCTTAGATTTATCTCGCACCTGGACTTGCAACACCTTTTGGCCCGGGCTGCTCGCCGCGCCAAAATTGCAGTCTCATTTACTGAGGGATTTAATCCAGCTCCCAAGCTCAACCTGGCAGTTTCATTGCCGATCTTTCAGGAAGGACAGGCGGAAATCGGTGAAGTTGACTTGTGCCAGCCAATTTTAGTCGAGCAATTTGTAACCAGTATGAACGAACAGCTGCCGCGCGAGATTCAATTGAAACGAGCCAAGGAAGTCCCGCTTTCCGGAGCTTCGCTGGCATCGGTGGTTGGCCGTGCCACCTATCTGGCATCCTTGAAGGAAGGCGCAGATAAAGTGGCGACAACGGACACAGCTGGTGAAATTGCTGAGCGCATAAGTTTGCTTTTGGCGTCGCCTACACTTGAAGTGGCTGTAGTCGAACCGGAGCGACCGAAGAAAAATAAACGGCGTAAAAACGGCGCGACAGAAGTACAGACGGAAAAGAAGACGCGCGATCTGCGCCTTGGAATTTTAAATCTTTGCCTTGCAAGCCAAAGTCCAATCAGTGTTGGGCTTGAGCTTGCTACTGGTCCCAAGTTACATGTTAAGCCGACGGAAGTTTTGAAGTTGATTGATTCTGATTTTGACTGGCGGGTCACCAGACTTGGTTTGGCACTGCCGGATGGTAGTTCACTGTTCGATTTTCGTGACGGATGAAAGGGTTGCTCAAGATGAATGAGCCACCCTCGAAATCGGCGGATAATAAAGGAGTTTTATGAGAAAGTCACTAGTTATTTCAGAGCACGACAGCATCGCCGCTCTCCTTGAGAACGACCGCGTAGTCGAGTTCTTTGTAAATCGTGGCGAGCTTTTGCTGGGCGACATTTACACTGCTACAGTGGAAAATATTCTGCCTGGCATTGATGCGGCCTTCGTCAATCTGGGCAAGGACAAAATGGGCTTCCTGCATGCAAATGATGTGCCGGGCCAGGGACCGCTCAAGGAGCGATTGGTTCCCAAGCAAAAGCTCTTGGTGCAGATAACCAAAGAGCCCACCGGTCACAAAGGCCCCCGCGTCTCGACTGCAATTAGCTTGCCTGGTCGCTTTTTGGTTCTGGTGCCGGAAGAAAGAGGAGTGTCGATCTCGCGCAGAATTGCCGAAGCCAGAGAAAGAGCCAGGCTCAAATCTGTGGTTAACCTCTTGAAGCCGCCGGGGGTCGGGCTAATTATTCGAACAGAGGCCAAAGGACAGGGTGAACAGGAGCTGTTTGAAGATTTCGAGCAACTGTGGGACAGATGGCAGTCGGTAGTATCCGATGGTGAGGCCTCAATCGGCCCTACTTTGATTTATCGCGATCAAGATTTGTTGTATCGCGTGATTCGCGACGCTTATTCCACCGACGTCAACGAAGTGATAGTCGACTCTGCCGATGGTCAAAGACGAGCCCAAGAATTCTTGTCTGGTTGGACCGGACGCAACACACAGGTGCTCTTGCATACCGGTGAAGAGCCGGTCTTGGTTTCCAAAGGAATCGATCGCGAAATTGAAGCGGCGCTCTCAGACAGAGTCGAGCTGCCTTCCGGTGGACACCTCAACATTCAGCCTACTGAGGCGCTCACCGTTATCGATGTAAACTCCGGCCGCTTCACCAGCTCGCGCACTCAAGCGGAAACGGTTCGCCGCACGAACCTGGAAGCTGCCCACGAGATACCCAGGCAGTTGCGACTGCGCAATATCGGCGGCATGGTAATAGTCGATTTCATCGATATGGAAAGCCGCAAGGATCAACAGCTGGTGCTTGAGGCCTTTCAACGTTCGCTCGAAGATGACCGAGCTAAACCGCAAATAGGCCAATTGTCAGATCTCGGTCTGGTCGAGCTCACCCGTAGAAGACAAGGGCAAAGCCTGCGCGAGCTGTTTACGACCAGCTGCCAGACTTGTACCGGCCTTGGGGTGGTCCCGACGCTCGAAATCGGTTATGCCGAACACCGCCGCTTGATTAGCACCAAACCCAGAGAAGATGAAGGTTCCGGCCGCGGCCGCTCGCAGGGGCGACGCTCCGCTTCTAGGCAGCAATCCGGATTGCGGGCCGCCAGTGCGATCTCCGGTCGAGTTCATTCGACATCGCTCGGATATGAGTCTTCTGGCATTACCGCCAGCCGTGAAATCGAAGAAGAACTGGCCGAAGTTCCTCAGGATATCCTCGAGCAGGTGCCGGACGAATTGCTCGATCAGCGCGCTGCCAGCGGATTCGGTCATGCCGGAGTCCGTGGCGGGGTGTCGATTGAGATTGAGGATGAATCTTCCGAGGCAGAGGACAACGATGAGGAAGCGATGATCTCGCAGAATTTCTCGGCTCCCAGACCGCTGTTTGAAGAAGAGACCGAGGATGAAGAGGACGTTACCGTCAGCGATGCTCTCGGTACCTCGGTGCTGGAAGCGGAGAAACTGCGTTTGGAGCTGGAGACTGCCGCTATCGACTTTCCGGAAGACGAAAGTCCGGTAGTTGAAGCTTTCAAGGCCGAGGTTCCGGAGCCGTACAGCCCGTTTGCTGCCGAGCCCGAGCCGATTACCGGCGTCTATCGACTGAAGCCGAAAGCAGAACAAGGACGCGGTGACGATTCGGATCGCCACGGTGCCGGTGGGCTTACGTCTGCCGATGAGTTCTCTGCCAATCGCTCGCAAGGCTTCTCGAGCTTTCGAGAAGACGATTTCATGACTGGTCAGTCTGAACAATCCGGACAGACTTACACCGCTGCCACTGAATCGAAAACTGCCGAGCACCAGCAATCCTTCAATGACAATGGTGGCAGCAATTGGTGGAATCAAAACGACAGCTCTCAGCAGCTGGAGATTCCGCTTGCTTCGTCCGGTCAGGGCGAAGAGTTAGGACAAGACGAGCTCACGGTTCAGGCTCGCCTGAACGGCGGCGCCCAACCAATCTACAACGGTGAGGGCTCTTTCGAGCACAGCAGCCAAGACGAAGACTAGTCAAAAGACTCGGCTTTGGTCGAACCGGCATGAAGACTCAGCAAAACTGATTCGTCATGGTTCGGGCTAAATTTGGTCAGACGGCTCTACTGCTGAGTCGGATCGGCTTGTGCGCCATGCAATTGAATCGCAGATGCAGCTCCGGTTAACCGGAGCTGCATCTGAAACGCATCACAGGAGCCAATCTTAACTGTTACAGCTACTGCTTCTTGCGCGCCATGCTCAAGCTGAATCCAAAGCGCACCGCAGACGAAGTCATCTCCGGCGGCAAAATGCTTGCTTCCAAACCGGCTCCCTGCTCGTTTGCCAGTAATTCATAGACATAGTTGCGATCTGGATTGAACTTTTGATCTTCGACGTAAAAGGCACCGACATATTGACCACGAGTGACAAAAACCAGGCAATTGGCGGCGCTCGACGGCAAGGTAATAGCCAGGCATGCAGTTTGACCTTTCTCGGCAAACCAACCGCAGAGATAATCCATGTAAGAACGCGCGTCCAGGTCGTCCGAGCGCTGAACCGGATAACCCAGGAAGAGAGCCGACATCGCCAATGTCACGTCTTCCGGTAAGTCGTAGATGACGACTTTGCTGTCTGGCTGTCCGATATCTTGCAGCATGTAGGTCAAGGACTGCTCGGTCGGCATCGAATCAGGCATGCTCTTTCGACCGTAAATACAACCGACCGCTCGACCACGATAAAGCAACATCGCTGAACGCGAAAGCCGCTCTTCCGAAGAGGCTTTGACACAAGCGGTGCGCATTCCGCCTTCGAGATCTGTAATCAGCCACTCGAGGTCGTATTCACTCATTGTGTAGTTGCTGGATTCAGTGCCTTCCATCGGCGGTAAGATCAGGTCGGTCGCTCGCTTTAAATGAAACTTGCGTGGAGTGGTGTTTGCCCAGACCGAAAAGGCGGCGTCCTGTTCGTTGCCGGCTGCCTGCGCCCCGGCCACCTGTTCGCTCCAATTGATTTTTTGGGTGGTTTGCTGCTGCGCAGCATAACTGCCAGTCTGAGATTGTCCGGTGGTAGAAGCTGTTCCGGCAAATCGAGCAGACAATAAAACGCGATTGTTATGGACACAGACGAATTGCGCCAGCACTTCTTCGCCTATTTTGAGTTTGGCTTCAGTCGGCAGAAAGCCCGGTAAGTTGTCCTTGGGTATCAAGACGGCGTAACCGCCCGGTTCAGCCACCATCACCTTGCAGGCGACGTTTTGACCAGCCTTATATCCTGTTAGTTTCCAGGGGTTTAGCGGCGGCATTCAGTTAGGCACCCCAATAAAACGATCGGCAATCGTGGTGAACATGCTCAGGCTCAACAAACACAACCAACCCACCTGCGCGCAACCTTCCATAGTTTATCTTACAGGAAAACGGATGAGATTCAGCATCAGTAAGGCTTAGCATTGTTTACTCTGGATAAATTGTCGGTACTAACAACTCTTTACCACGGTTTGGAGAGAATTGTCGTTTGAATTCTCAAGAGAAATTCAAGCCTCATCCGCTCCAAACCAATCGATGCCCCGCACAACCGGTTTGACCGACGCTCCAAGCAAGGCGCCAAACGCTTACCAGGCTTAACTTACATGCCTCGCGTCGCCTTGCCGCTGCGAACCTCCGGCGTCGCCTGTGTCTGTACTTTGCGGCACAGCGGGCAGAGTCCGAAAATTTTGAACTGAGCGTCAATAACCTCGAAGTTATAACGGGCGCCTATCTTTTGACCCGCTTCCTCGAGAAAATGATCTTCAAATTCAATTGTCGTGTTGCAGCTGATGCAAACGATGTGTTGATGCGGGAGGTCGTCCTGCTTGAGCTCATAATGCTTATGACCTTCTGCGAAATCAAGTTCGCGCAACAGTCCCAGCGACGACAGTAGCTTTAGTGTCCGATAAGCCGTTGCCAGGCTGACGTGCGATCCACGCTCCAAAAGCTTCTCGTGAAGCTCCTCGGCAGACAGATGGGTGCCATGGGGCTGCTCGCGAAAGATCTGCAGGATTGTTTCACGTTGGGACGTGATTCTATGACCGCGCTTACGAAGGTTTTCATAGAGCGAATCCGGTAGCTCGCGCATGCCGGCGCCCTTTGCTTTCGTGGTATCTCGACTGGCCACTTTGCCCTTCAGCCCCTAGACAATGCCTTACATGTTAAATGATTTCGCAGGCAGATGCCAAGAAAACCTGCAAAGCTTTAATCCATATTATAAGACCCGGACCGCTTTATGAGAGTAATCAGCGATTCGTTTGAACCGGCGTCCATTCGTCCTGGCAAATTCGATACTACCGGTGGTGCCTACCGCTTAGCTGAGCGATGCTGAAATGGTCGGTGTTAAAAGCGGTTTTAGGAAATGGCCCGTGTACGATTGCTGGCTGCGCACAATTTCTTCAGGCGTACCCTCGGCTATTACCGTGCCTCCTTGATCGCCGCCTTCCGGACCAAGATCAATGATCCAGTCGGCCTGCTTGATCACATCGAGATTGTGCTCGATCACCAGCACGGTATTGCCAGTATCGACCAGCTTGTTCAGTACGTGCAGCAGTTTGTCGACATCCAGAAATGAAAGGCCGGTGGTCGGTTCGTCGAGAATGTAAATGGTTTTACCGGTCGACCGCCTGGAAAGCTGCTCAGCCAGCTTTACCCGCTGTGCCTCTCCGCCTGATAACGTGGTGGCTGGTTGTCCCAGCTTTATATAGTCCAAGCCGACTTCGTGCATCGTGGACAGCTTTGAGACCGCTTTGGGAATGTTTGAGAAAAACTCGAGCGCCTCTTCAACCGTCATCTCCAAGACATCGGCGATTGATTTGCCCTTGAACTTAACTTCCAGCGTCTCTCGGTTATAGCGCGCGCCTTTACAGACTTCGCAGGCAACAAAGACGGAAGGCAAAAAGTTCATCTCAATCTCGTTCATGCCTTCGCCGTGACAGGCCTCGCAGCGACCGCCCTTTACATTGAAAGAGAATCGCCCGGGCAGATAACCTCTGGCCTTTGCCTCGACCGTCATTGAAAAGACTTCTCTGATTACATCGAAAAGTCCGGTATAGGTGGCTGGGTTGGAGCGCGGCGTTCGCCCGATCGGCGATTGATCGATGTCAATTACCTTGTCTAAATTCTCGACTCCATTGACTCTCACCAAGCATGAAGGCGCAGGCACATTGCCGCCGGTACGGTTGCGTAGATATTGATAAAGCAAATCGTTGACCAAAGTGGATTTGCCAGAGCCCGAAACCCCAGTCACCGCAACGAATTTGTTGAGTGGAATAAAGACGCTCACATCTTTGAGATTATTCAGGCTGGCCCCTACTATCTCAAGCGTTAGACCGTTTCCTTTGCGTCTTTTTTTTGGTACGTGGATGGCCTTGCGACCGGATAAATAAGCGCCGGTAATTGAGTCCGCCGAGTTCATAATGTCGGCTATCATCCCCTCGCTTACCACCGCGCCACCGTGAATGCCTGCGCCGGGACCGATATCTATTATCCAGTCTGCCTCGCGAATAGTATCCTCATCATGCTCGACGACCAACAAGGTATTGCCCAGGTCTCTCAATGTCTTGAGCGTTGAGATCAAACGATGATTGTCACGCTGATGCAAGCCTATTGAAGGTTCGTCAAGCACATAGAGCACGCCTGACAAACCGGAGCCAATCTGCGTCGCCAGCCTGATGCGTTGCGCTTCACCTCCGGCCAGCGTGTTGGCTCGCCGATTGAGCGTGAGATAGCCGAGCCCGACGTTGTCGAGGAATTTCAGGCGCGATCGAATTTCGATCAGCACTTGGTGTGCAATTGTCTTTTGTCGTTCTGTCAATTTGTCCGGCAGCGCTTCAAAGAAAGCAACGCATTTGGAGACCGACAGAGCACACGATTGCGCAATCGAGAGGCTGCCAACTTTGACAGCCAGCGACTCCGGACGCAGTCTTGCGCCGTCGCAGGACTGACATGGCATCTCGGTCATGTACGCTTCGATGTCTTGCTTCACCTTATCGGAGGAAGATTCTTCGTGCCGCCGTTTGAGATTGCTTATGATGCCTTCAAATTCTTTCTTGTACTCCCAAAATTCCGTTCCATCAAAAGAATCGTGGGACATCTTGATCTTCTCGCCGCTTGAGCCGTAGAGCAAAACCTGCTTGTGCTGGCGTGAAAGCTTCTCATAGGGCAGATTGACGCTGAACTTGTAGTGTTTGGCCACAGAAGCAAGGATTTGCAAATAATAGGGGTTGCCTGTTTTGGCCCAGGGATAAATAGCACCGTCTGCGAGCGTCTTGCCCGGATCTGGAACCACCAGGTTCGGATCCACCTCGAAGGTGCAACCTAATCCGTGACAGTCAGGGCAGGCTCCATATGGGCTGTTGAAACTGAAGATTCTTGGTGAGATTTCGGCAAAGCTGATATTGCAATTGGCACAGGCGAACTGTTCGGAAAACAAAAGCTCCTTTTTCGGCTCGCCCAAAACTTCAATTACGACATTTGACTTTCCCCACTTCAGACCGAGCGAAAGGCTGTCGGCCAGCCGCGATTGAATATTTGCCCGCACCACCAGCCTGTCTATTACCAGCTCAATTGAATGCTTCTTGTTCTTGTCGAGTTTTACTTCGTCTTCCAGCGCAGCGACTTCCCCATTTATCCGCACCCGCGCAAATCCTTCCTTGCGCAGGTCGGCGAAAAGCGCTTGATACTCGCCTTTGCGCCCGGAGACCAGCGGAGCTAAAATTTGAATGCGAGAACCTTCCGGCAAGGACAAAACTTGATCGACAATTTGATCGACTGTTTGCGGGTTGATCAGTCTTTCGCACTGCGGACAGTGCGGCGTTCCGCAGCGTGCATAGAGCAAACGCAGATAATCATAAATCTCAGTGACTGTGCCGACTGTCGAGCGCGGATTGTGGCTGGTCGACTTTTGATCGATGGAAATCGCTGGAGACAAGCCATCGATATGATCAACGTCCGGTTTGTCGAGCTGCCCAAGGAATTGTCGAGCATATGCAGACAGTGATTCGACATAGCGCCTTTGACCCTCGGCAAAAATTGTGTCGAAAGCAAGGCTGGATTTGCCTGATCCGCTGACGCCGGTGATTACAACCAGCTTATTGCGGGGAATCTCGACGTTGATATTTTTCAAATTGTGCTGGCGTGCGCCGCGCACAACTATGTTATTGTCTGCGCCGTCGCTTGGAGTTCGTTTTCCGTTGTTGTACATAGTTTAAGATCATGGGCCGATGCGGGCTCTAGAGCGAACATTATAGCGCTCCCTGCCGGCAAACCGGGCAACGACCAGCATCATTTGCTGCCGGCGCTTGTTTGCAAGGGGAAAACAACAGCTAGAGCCGATTTGTCGCGGTGATTCTAGCGAAATTCCAGAATGACTACATTGACCACTATCTGCCAAAAGCCCAGCCCGGCTCCAATCGCTCCGCCCAGACAGGCCAACCAACGCAGTTCTTGCTTGCAGATCCTCTTAATGAGATTCTCGAGTTGCGCCGGTGAGAACATGTCAATCTTATGAGCGATAAGCGTGTACATCCCTAGTGCCGGAATCGCCTTTTCCAAGAGCTCGCCGAGCTCTCTTTGCAGATAACCGTAGAAGAAAGCCGCGACGTCTTGTTTTGCCTTCTGCACCCAGGAGGCCGGCACTGATTCCGGATTGAACCGAATGATGGCATGACGAACCGTGCCCATCGCCTCACCTTCGATTCGCTGAACCACAGACAAAATGTCTTCGCGATGCTGCAACATGAAGGTTTGAACGAAGGAAACCAGATTCTCTCTTAGCTGCGCAATGTTCTGCATCGGCATTGAGCGCAAGTCGAAATTGGCTATTTGAATGGCAATTTGATCTCTTATGCCGAATCGCTTGCTCAAATCAGAGATAATCCGCTCCGATTCCTCCGGCTCCTTTTCCAGATAATTGCGCCATTCATAGCAAATTCGTTTCACCCCGATTATCTTGGCTAACAGCTTGTAAGGACCACCGGCGTGCGCTTGGATTGATTCATCCAAAGCGTTAATGTTTTGCGGGCTTAAAAGCTTCGTCAATCCGGCTCGAATGCGAGAAGGGGTTAAGAAGGCTTCCATTATGCGCCCGGCTATCTCATTTGCTTGATCCAGCGGAATGCGAGCGGACAGGATCACTTGATCGAAGATTTTCTCCGTAATTATTGCCACTCTGTGCTCGCGGCCTTGTTCCAGCCCGTCGATTACCGAGACGACCAGATGCTGCAATACCGCCGGACTCAATTCCGCCACGTCGGCTGCCAGTCTGTGTAATTTGGTGGTGTCGCGAAACTCCTTCAAGATCGATTCCACGAAGGCATCGATCGCCATGTAAATGTTTTTCTCAGTAACTAGCTGCTCGGTCTGGTGCTTGATGTCGGCTGTCGTCAAAAGCGTGTCGGTGATAGTTCCGGCTACAGCTTGAGCCAACTTGGCTCGGCGTTTCGGAAAGATACCTTGGGCCCAGGCGATACCGAACAAAGGCTCGTAGGGACGAAAGAGCGCCCAGATAGCCATTTCGGTTGCAAACCAGCCATGAAACCCGTAAAGGATCGGCGGGAAGATAACTACCCACCAGATCAGCCAGGGTGACGAAAGGATGTGATGAAAGTTGGCGGCAATTGTCTCGAAATTCATTGAATGAATTGTTTCCTTCGTAGCTCGCCTGTTCTCATAGAAGTTTACTAGCTCCGACCGATGCTCATTCGTTTTCTCTCGCAACAAAAAACAGCTATAGCTTGTCTTGCGCCTGTTGCATATGCTTCGAGTCCGGCACTAATTGCATTAGACCATTTTCAGGGTGTTGAAAGTTCCCACCCTTTCAATCGTTTGCCCTTGCCACTGGATAATAGTCTGCGCGTTAACCTGGGTATTTATGCGTGAGCCGGCGATGAGTCCTATAATGGCATCGTGGATTCCAGAGTCATGAAATTACCGGTTTATCTTTTAGCAGCTCAATTGCTTTTGAGCCAGTGCAATCTTGCCGCTTACGCCGGTCGCAACGATAAGTTCGATCTGCGCATGAAGGCTGCCGATCTCTACATCAAACAACGTGCTTTCAATGAAGCTTCCTACGAACTCCGCTCGGCGGTCGATGAAAGACCGGACAATCCGGAAGCCCGACACAAACTAGGCACCATTTTGACCGAATTGGGACGATACGACGAAGCTTTTGTTGAGCTGTTTGAAGCGCTCCGGCTCGAGCCAAAAAAGACTGAGATACGATTCGATCTCGGCAGTCTGTTGATGAAAAAGGAAAGCTGGGATGAGGCTGGCGTGCAGTTTCGGCAGCTTTTGGATGGCAACCCGAAAGATGCAGCTGCTCGCGGCAATCTCGGCATTTGTCTGGAACAGTTGAATCATTTAGATGAAGCAGTCGAACAATTCAGAATGGTAGTTGCCGAAACTCCCAAAAGTCCGGAGGCACACTACAACTTAGCTGTCTGTCTGGAGTTGAAGAAGTTTTATGAAGAATCGGCAGTTGAGTACCGCAAGGTAATTGAATTGCAAAAGGATCACTTCATGGCATACACCGGTTTGGGAAAGTGTCTTTTTAGAAAGGGCGATTTCAAATCGGCAATTGCTGTGGAGAAGCGGGCAATTGAAATCTTTCCTCAGAATTTCTGGGCATATCTTGTGCT
>CAZSNX010000007.1:0-7770 GCA_964607945.1 uncultured Candidatus Obscuribacterales bacterium | reverse complement strand
TCGGCGCCGCCTTAGAGCAGTCTGGAGCGAAATCTGAAGCAGTTGATGCATTTCGAAAGGCAGTGCAGATCAATCCAAAAGATCCCGCTTGCAAAGCTGCTCTGGCTCATTTGCTGGAATCTCGCATGGCGGCCGGATCCAGTACAGTACCTCGTTAATGTCACAATCATCGGAGCGTCTTGCTTATGTTTTCTGTCCGATCTCGAGCCGGGCTTTCATTGCTCGTGCTTGCCACTAGTTTGGCTGGATGTCTTTCTGCTTGTTATGCATCCAGCGATCAAGACGATATCAAAAATGCAATCCTTAGATATAAATCGGCCGTTGAAGTCGATCCCGGCAATCCAACTACCCGCTTGAAACTGGGTAGGGCTTATCTGATGTCTGGCAATTTAGACGGAGCGGTCGAACAGTTTCGTCAAACTATCAAGTTGAAACCGGGTGATGCTGAAGCACATTTCAGTCTGTCCAGAGCACTGGCTCGCAAGAAGGACTTCGATGGTGCTGCGCTCGCACTTAAGGATGCTGTGAAGTTTGATCCCAATAACGCTGATTATCACCACAAGTACGGTCAGGTGCTAAGCCGCAAGCAAAAGATTGAAGAAGCAATCATTGAATTTCGTGAAGCGATTAAGCTGAATCCTACGCTCGGTGCTGCCCACCGTGATCTGGGCGCGCAGCTGGGGCTGAAAGGTGACGTCGACGGGCAGATTTTTGAAGAGAAAAAAGCAGTCGAAATTACTCCCAATGACGCCGATTCTTTCTATTACTTAGGCAGCGCGCTCATTCATAAAGGTAAAACGGAAGAAGCAATCGCCAATCTAAAGAAGTGCATCGAGCTCGATCCTAAGAATTCAGAAGCGTACCGGATGCTTGCTGCTTGTGAAGCCGCCTCCGGCGATATGCAGT
The DNA here is from genome assembly GCA_964607945.1 of uncultured Candidatus Obscuribacterales bacterium. Taxonomy (GTDB): domain Bacteria; phylum Cyanobacteriota; class Vampirovibrionia; order Obscuribacterales; family Obscuribacteraceae; genus JAGVKB01. Next base: position 6,864 of record CAZSNX010000007.1, on the reverse strand, counting down.
CAGCCATTAAGTCCGAACAACAGGCGCTGAAGCTAGATCCGGAGAATCCGGCAATCAAGTCGGCGCTAGCAAAAATGCAGTCGTCTACTGCTAGAAAATCAAAGTAGGTATACATTTTGAATTTCTAATCTGCTAATCTCTAAGGTTCTGTCAGATCGCGCAGAGTAGGCAGCCAAGGGAATGACAACCCCGAATGTCATTTATGGGCGAGGCTCAATTCTATGAAAAGGTTAACAACATAGGGCATTTACTGACTTGCAAATAGCCGGAGGACGCTCTACCATTTCGAGCTGACAGTCAATGGAGTGGGCGTTTATTAACGTTGTTTTTGGCTTGCCAAGATAATTTCACTTCAATAGATGCAAACGAAAGTCCTAATACTTTAGACGAGGTTTATCAGTCGTGGCGGACCGAACTGAAAAAGACAAGCCCAATAGATTGGAAAACGCAGCCAACATCAAAGTTATTGGTGTAGGCGGCGCCGGCTCGAATGCGGTTAATCGCATGATAGCGGCCGGATTGAACGGCATAGAGTTCTGGAGCTGTAATACAGATCACCAGGCTCTGGAGCTATCAGCCGCCAAAAATCGGCTGCAGCTCGGCACGAAATTGACGCGCGGCTTAGGTGCCGGCGGCAATCCGACAGTCGGACAGAAGGCAGCCGAAGAGAGTCGTGAAGATATCGCGGCAGCCTTAGCTGGTGCCGACATGGTTTTTATCGCTGCCGGCATGGGTGGTGGTACCGGAACCGGTGCCGCTCCGGTGGTAGCGGAAGTAGCCAAAGAGATTGGAGCGCTGACAGTTGGTGTTGTAACCAAGCCATTCCTGTTTGAAGGAAGGCGCCGCAGCAATCAAGCTGAGTCTGGTTGCGATGAAATCAAGTCGCGCGTAGATACATTGATTGTAATTCCCAACCAGCGCTTACTTGAGGTGGTCGATCACCGCGCCTCCATGCAGGAAGCATTTATCGAAGCCGATAAAGTATTGATGCAAGGTGTGCAAGGCATATCGGACATCATTACCGTGCCCGGATTGATCAACGTCGACTTTGCAGACGTCAAAGCTGTCATGCAAACGGCCGGCTCAGCCTTGATGGGATTTGGACGGGCGACCGGCGAAGGCCGGGCAGTCGAAGCAGCTCGCAATGCAATCAACAGCCCGCTGCTGGAGACGACTATCGATGGTGCCTCCGGCGTCATCTTCAGCGTCACCGGCGGTCCGGATCTCACGCTGCATGAAGTTCAAGAAGCTGCCAATGTCATCTATTCTGCCGTTTCCGACGAAGCTAACATCATCTTCGGTGCGGTAATCGACGACAGGCTGCACGGCGAAGTGTTGATCACGGTCATTGCGACCGGGTTCGATATGATTGTGCAAAACGCTGCTCAACAGCGTCCACGCTCAACCAGTACTTCTGCTCCGCCTCGGCAAGAGCAACCGCAGCCACCGCGGCCGACTTCAGAGTTCAAGAAGATCGCCAGCGATATCCTGGATATTCCCGAATTTCTTCGGGCAAGACAGGGACGCTAGGCTATTTGCAAAGTAACTTCGAGTGTCCCTCGCTTCTAGAAGAGAAGGAAGTCTCAGACTGCCGCCAGTCTGGGACTTCCTTCTTTGTACGCTTCTTTGTGCAAACTTTTCCAGTTGAATCCATCTTTATTGCCAGAGTCCGCCGCCGGTGGCAGATGCTGCCGAAGATACCTTGAAGCCGGCTTGCGATTTAGGACCCAGACCGGTTGCTACCTTCAACACCAAGTCCACCTTCGTCGCGCATGGTGCATAGCCGGTTGAGCTTCGCTCGAACTTGTTGGAGAGGAAAAGACGAGCCGGCGCCATGTCATTGGTTACTGGAGCTGACAGCGGTGAGAAGTTGAAAGGAAGCTGGCTGTCTACGGTCGGCAAGTTTACCGGTCTTTCGGCGCAATAGAGATTCACCGGTTTGGCAGAGTAGACCTTGCCTGAGTCCGCTCTGTCCTGCTTGACTAGCTCGTCGAAGCCTTCCAACTCTTGTGCATTGGATTGCATTCCGGAGACCTTGCCCGAAGAAAGTGATACCGCTTGCGGTGTCTCGACTACCAACCAGGGCAGAACCATCGCATAGCTTCCTTTGATCTGATTGAACTTGTTTTGCATCGCTTGTCCGGACTCCGCTACTACCAGACCTGTCAGATATCGGCGTTCCGTTTCGAGTTCTTGCGCACTGTCTCTGGCTTCGTTGATCAATTGCTGAGCAAGCTTCTCAGCCAGCGGGTTGTTTGCTGCGCCCGCTACCTCTTCATATTGCTTGCGGCTCGAGTAAACCAACTGGCGAGAACGGGCAATCATGTCATTCATCTGTCCGAGCCGATTGTATTGATTGAGCTTGCGGGCACCGGCCAGGGCGATTTCATCAGCTGAGGACTGCAGCCGGTTGTGAACGAAATAGACTGCGGCAAAGGAGTAAGCAATTACAAGGAGGAATGCTAGTAGAGTGATCGACATGCAGACAAGAATCAATACATTACCTGTTTGCTTTCTGTTCTTGCTTGCTCGGGATTGCTTGTACATTTGTCTGTTCCTTCTTAGATTGAAATTAGTTGTAATTCAGTAGTACTGTCTGCCCGGTCTGTTCTGCTTCGACCAGAAGTTGCATCGGGATGTTTCCCTGGTCTTCCGGCGCAGTCTCGGGGGTAGTTACATAACCCTGACCATGCAGGTAGTTGATAATCTGACTGAAGGAGCGCTGCGGAACTTTGACCATTACTACTCCGCTTCGATTTAAGTACGCTTCCATCCAGACTCTTACAATCATGTTGGCTGCGGCTTGCTGCTCTTCGGCGGTGGGATTCTCCGTCTTGTGTACTACCTTGATGCAGACGCCTTGACCAGGTGGGACATTGAAGTAGTTGAAACGTTCCAGACCTAGCGGCTTGCCATTGTGATACCAGGCTGATTCGTAAATGGTCTTTGCCTTGGCTTGGTCTTGGTAATAGTAGTCGACATCGAGTCTCTCAACTAATCGCAAGTGCGAACCTTCGTATTCGAATTGGCGCTCCAAGCGTTTAGTTTCGATTTGAACAGTCCAGTCGTAGAGCGGCTTTTCTTCGGCTTGGGTCGGAGCGGAAAAGAGGCAGCTAGCCAGGATTGCTAATGTGCTTATCGTTCCGGTTAATGTCAGTCGGCGGTCCATTTTCTTTCATCTCCTAAATGTGCGCTTGCTCTTAATGTCGTTTGGTTTGCTTACTTATTCGTTGATGTAAAAGTCACCGGTGATTGGATTTGGGCAAAGGTTCTCCCATTGAGCTCGATTCTTGAAATTGAACGCAACTGGAGAATTGAATCCGGGCAGACCGGCACTACCCTTGAACAGCGGCGGTACGTCAATATCGCAAGCGAGTTCTAATGAATAAAGCCGAATCTCGCCGTCGTTATGCGGCAATGCTTGGGGTGGAACTGGTGTTTGACCGACAAGTGAGAGCTTCGTGTCACCAGCGTTGTTACAAACCAAAAGCGTAACTTTTGCGCTCTTGAGATTTACTCCGAATGACTCGACTACTTTCTTCCAGCTATTGCTGTTCAAGTAGCGGACTGCATCGCTGCGCTTTTCGGATAAAGCCATCTGCCTGACTACATTGTTGAGGTAGGTATGCACTATCAGGTAGCGAGCCGGTACGAATGCCATGTTGATCAGTGGTACGAACAGAACACAAACGAAAATGACCAGGCTGGCGGCAAATTCGGTAATTGCCGTTCCGCTTTGTGATCTTCTGCCAGTTCTCTTAACCGCCATTGCTGCAAATCTCCTTTCCGTTGAGGTTGGTTGAATGGAGACTTCGGTCTCTCTGCCAACCTCATGCACTAATGCTAAATAAGAGCTGTCCGGCAATCGTTCCGAATTTGTCCAAAAAAAGTCCCGACAGTCAGAGCTGCCAGGACTATAGACTTGGGCTATCACCGTCCGTTAGGACGCTGGCATCATGAAAGTAATCGGCATGCTGTGTCTGGAGTTGAGAGCAACCTTGCCGGAGCCGAGGAATTTCACCACGAAGGGCGGATAGATGTCGATTGTGGTTTCAACCGCCACTGTTCCTTCGACGGCGCCACCCATTGATTTCGGTGGTACGTCTGTGACCTTCTCGTCGACCTTGATGGCATCTCTAACCTTCATCGGCAGATTGAAGTAGTAGATACGCTTAATCACCGTTGCAGCGCGCTCTTTGCTGGCAGCTGGTAGCCCTGCTGCCGCCGCGCGGGCGGCATCCTTGCAGGCGACATCGTTCATCGAGGCGCCGATACAGATGTAAGAGCAGTCTATTGCCGCCAATAGCAGCGGCACAATCATAACCATTGACGCGCACAGCTCAGCCAATCCTTGTCCGCTCTTTCGGTTGGGACGTCTGGTTGCTTGACTAGCAGCTCTTCTTGCTGACATTGCTCTGTACTCCTTGGTGAATCTTGTGTTGAGCGGAATCGGTGAAATCATCAGGCGGTCAGTTTGAGGACTTTCCGGAAGGGGCGTATACAGCGCCCCTTCCGGCTATCGTTAGCCTCGCCGTGAGCCATGAGCTACGTTAAGGGACGGGCGAGTGTTGGTCGTTGCGCCATCGGTGGCTGGCGGACGGTTGTTGCCGGTAACTGCCGCGAGTGCATCGGGCATTCCCCAGCCGTAGTAGGAGTTGAATACCGCTGTTCCTTCAACGTTTTTGCAAGCCTTTCGAAGGGTGTTGATTACATCGACGTTTGGAGCCAGCGGCTTCGTTTGAAGTACCAGCGCTGCCAGTCCAGCCAGAATCGGGCAGGAGAAAGAGGTGCCATTCGGGGTCTGCAGGTTGCCTGCCTTATCCGAGCACCCTATCCCGACTCCTGGTCCAGTAAACGACACCGACGGACCGTAGTTGGAGAAATCGGCTAGCTTGTAGGTGCGATCGACTGCGCTGACCAGATTGAGGTAATAAGTAGGAGGAGTGGGGTCTGGAAAGGATTCGTTGCCGGATGACATGAAGATCAAACCGCTTCTTTCCAAGAAATACTTCTGGAAGTAGACATGAACGCCAGGGTGAAGTATGGCATTGTGAAACCCGATGACCGGCGCGTTGTAGCTGATGTTAACGATACGAATGTCAGGCTTGGACATGATGTGAATCATGCCGGCAACGATTTCGAGATCGGTTGTGTAGACATGATCTTTATCGATCGGACTCTTGTTCTCGGAAATTCTCACCGGGTAGATAGTCGCATCCGGGGCGACACCGACTCCGGCAAATGAGTTGTTCATGCGAGCGGCAATGGTTGTGGCTACTACTGTTCCGTGCGAGTTTTTGTCTTTGTCGACATCAGCGCTGCGACCGAAAAGCTCATCGGCCACGCCGGCGACGAATCCTGCCGCTTCAGTCGAGCCTGGACTGGCCAGCGCCGGCACAAAAATTCCAGCGATTCCCAAAATCTTGCCGACAGCTCCGTAGGCGTCGAATCCCTTGTCTGTCTTGCCTGCCAAATCCCGATTTGTTGCCTGACAGCCGCTGTCGAAGACGGCGATGCGCACTCCCTTGCCGGTTGAATGGTTCCATGCTTCCGGACAGTGCAAGGCGTTGATATGCCATTGATCGGCTGGATATTGAGGATTCGTGGCGGTGTCAGGCGCTACGTTGCATGGGATTCGATAGTTTCGAGAAATGGTCGAGAAGTGCTTCTTGTCCTTGGTCAACTTCTTTTCCGTGTCATCCATGTGACCTTTTTCCGTCTTTACTATGTAGCATTTGAGATCGCCCTCACCCAGAGAGCCGACTATCGTGCCGTGAACTTCTTCCATCGTTTCGTTTAAGTCGTCGTCCTTCAATCCTTTGTTAGGCATGACCAACAAAATGTCCGGCGTGTAAGTAAGCGCTGGAACGCGCTTTGGCTGAGATAATTTAGTCGGCATCTTGAGCTCGAAAGCCGAAGCCGCAGCTACATTGGATGCCACAGCAGCGATTGCGCAAACTAGTGCTGTTGCCTTTCTAATACGAGAGCTCATCTTCTATCCTCCTGGTTAATCATTCAAAGAGCCTGGTCATTAGGTGCGGTCGAAACTTCGTTCGGTCTCGCCACCCGCGCTCTGTGCTAACAGATTAAGGTCGAGCTGTTCCGGCTTTGTCCTTGTGTTGTCCCGATTTTGTCCCAACCGGAAAGTGAGCGCCGGCGGACTGTCTGGACGCTGGGACGGAATCAGGACAATTTCGGCACTGCCTGGAAACAACTGCTCGCTACGATTCACCCGGAAGGCGGAGGCAGAGAGTCCGCCTGTGAAATTCAGACCTTTGGTCGTTGGCGGATTTGAGAACTAGAGCAAACAGGAGAATCAAGATGTCTATATTTGAAAGAGCAGATCGCTTTGAGCACCTACGAGAAGCTGCCGGACAGGAGGTACACAGCGCACTTCATGAGGGGCTAATCGGGCTCAGTCATATGAGTAAGATGAGCACGGATATCGTTCAGCAGATGCGCTCTGCTAAACAAGAGCTGCCGGCTGGATTTCCTAAACTCAATGATCTCGTTGACGCTGTCGGACTTAATCCACAGCCTTTGCCACCAGGCCCAGACGACCACAGAGAGCTTGCTCGCAAGCTCCCAAGACATGGGGATCTCGTATCGCTGAATCCACAACCGCTGCCGCCCGGTCCGGACGATTATCGACAGTTGCTTCGAGATCTGGCCAGGCAGTCAGAAGAAGTGGGTTTGAACCCACAACCGTTGCCGCCCGGTCCGGACGATTATCGACAGTTGTTGCGAGACCTGGCCAGGCAGGAAGAAGAAGTGGGTTTAAATCCACAGCCGCTGCCACCGGGACCGGACGACTACATCGGCTTGATGCAACGACTTGGTCTTGAAGTCCAAAGACAATTGACT
>CAZSNX010000006.1:0-24784 GCA_964607945.1 uncultured Candidatus Obscuribacterales bacterium | reverse complement strand
ACAGTTGTTAAATCCCCCGGTCAAATACCGGTCGGGACAGACTCTATCGACAGGTGGCAAGCTAAGGCGCGCCTCCGGAATGCGTTGCCTTCCGCCATCGCCTTTCTAGTAGCGTTAACGCTGGCGCTCTGGCAGCACTTCGGCGGATTTGAGCCGCATAACGTCTTCTTCTCGGATTCGCGTCACTATCTGGAATCTTGCCAGCAACTCGTATCACTTTTTCAGTCGATTACCGGCGGGCTGAAGTCAAGCTCTGGTGTGCACCCGCAGCTAACAAATTCTCTGGCTGAAAACATGATGCTGGATGGACCATTAATGCCTCTCCTGCCCGCTCTGTACTTCGCGCTGATTGGTAAAAGTCCGACTCCGCTCGATTGGCAGCCATTTGTAATTCTGTCGTGTATGGTTCACGCCCTTTCGGCAGCCTTGGTTTGCGCACTGGCGAAACAGCTGACCGGCAGCAAAAGATGGGCATTACTAGCCGGAGTTTGTTGGGCAAGTTACCCCAGTGCTCTGATTGCGACCGGTCGCTACCTTACCGAAGTGCCGGCAACTCTTCTTTTGCTTTTTACAGTCAGCTCCGGAGCAGGACTGGTCGGACGGACCAGCAAAGGCAAGTTATCGGGAGCGGGTAACTCGCTAATGCTTGGAATTTTAAATGGCGCAATTTTGCTCTTCAAACCGGTTCTTGTGCCTTGCTCACTGGCGGCAACTGCTTTCGTTCTCCTTTTCGAAAAGGGGTGGAAGGCCAAAGCAGTGATGTCGGTTTCCATTTTGTTCGGGCTGGCCATGTTGTTGACGCCCTGGGCGTTGAGCTCCAAGGCGTTAACAGGCAAAGTCTACCTGACCCCACAGCGAGTACCGGTCTTCAATGTTGCCAAAGGATGCGATATCGAGGCCGATGGCTGGGGCTCACTGCCAAACTTTCCGCTCACCAACTTATTGTGCACCACCGATGGAGTTGCGCCGGCGATCAAGGCGATGCTGCAAACACATCCGGCCGAGCTTGCCGGTCTGACTGTGCGCAAGTCCAGCCGGTTGTGGGGAGTTCCTTGGAACGACTTCAGACTGCCAGTTTTCCAGCTGAGCCCGGCAGCACAAAAATGGTGGCACCTTACCCTGCTGGCAATTTCAGTGGCCGGCGCGCTCTGCGTCCTGTCCGGTGCACCAGTAAGAATGATTGGAGCAGCTGGCTCTCCTAAGGCACTGTTCGTAGGCGGCGCCTCGCTTATTGTTGTGCTTGCTCACCTCGTCTATGTACCGTTTGAGACGATCAGCCGGTACGGATTTTCGTCCATGCCGTTTGTGGTGATTCTGGCGACATATGGATTGTTTGTCGCAACGCGCCAGCCGAAGCAGCGCATGCTGTTGTCGGTCTTTACCGCATGCCTCCTGACTCTCCTGGCCCTGAGTGCAAATACCGATCTCTCATTGATTGTGGAAATCGTAGGCACCTTTCGCTGCGCGTTGCTTGCCAAACTGGTCTGCGACTGGCTCTTAATTGCAACTATTGCGGCTTGCGCCCTCAAGTACCTTAAACAAGGCTCCTCCAGCAAGTCCACATTCTGCCTGCCTGCGGCTGTTACTGGCACCGCTGTAATCGGAGCGCTGTCCATGTCACTGGTATTTTGCCTAGATGGCAAGGATTCCCGAGAATGGTCGAGCACGCTTAAGGCAGAGTCTACGGCAGTCAGAGAGATAAACTTAGCCGGAGTGCCGTTACCGTCCCTCGAGCAATCCGAATTGGCATCAATACTCATTGATGGCGACGCATCAGCCTCCAACCTCTGCATCGAGATAAACGGGCATAAAGTAGGCTACCGCCCGGAACCGCTCCTTCGCTATAAGCCGTCTCAATATTTCTTGTTCGATATCATGCGAACTTTCGCGGCTAAAGTTGGCTCGTCTGTCGAAGACGTGCGTCAATGGCGGGCTGTCACCTTTCCGATTGGGTGGTTAAATCAGCACGGCTCAAACATCATCAAAGTTTCGGCCTCACCTGCAACCAGCGCCACCATTTATGGTGACTATGACGACAGCTGGACCCCTCGACTACACTTGCCGACAGACGACTACTTCAGCGCAGCAAAGTTTTGCAATGCTACCGAAAGCATGGAAGGTCGGCTTTACGATCCGGTGATAGCACCGCATGTTCCAGCTCATTGCTGGTTGGAGAGAAATAAGCACCGAAACTATGACGATCTCTCCACCGACTCCGGCAAGCAAATCGGTCAGTTCAGAATCTTTCTGGCACTGGCAGCCGGCATCAACAATGCGAAGCCGAAAGCGGAATCAGGATCACTGCCGGCTAGCAGTTTTGAACGAAAGCTACTTGCCAGCGACTTCGATCCGCTCATGGCACACACACTGACCACCGACGCTGACCTCCGCATCAACAAGGCGATTTTAAAAGCGGTGTCAGACCTGGGATGCCGCATCCAGCTGCCAGAGGAGCTGCAGAAGAATACCTTTCTGCGGATTAGGATCTCCGGAGCAATTCGTGCCGGCGGTCAACCAGGGATTGGCTCCATCTTGCCGATCGTTCAAGGCAGCGGCAGCAGCCCGGCGACTTTCAAGTTGTTTGCAACACCCCCATATCTGACCGCCGGACGCACGTGGACTAATTTCGAAATAGTCGATGTAGTACCCAACTGTGCAGTACCAGGCGGCATTCGCGAACTATCATTGGCACTCTTCCCCGGTGCCTGGGAGGAGGTCTGGGAATATGGCGTGGACCGGCGTTGCGGTGACGTCTGCTTCAAGAACCTGGCGGTAGCTGTTGAGCCTGTGAATCAACCCCGTCTGGATAAGGCAAAGCTGCTCCTCTATTAGGTGTAGGAGCGATGCACGGCATCGCCCCTTTTAGAGAAGAAGGCAATACCTCTTCTTTTCGTGACGGCTTGACGAGCCAAAGCAGATCGACACCAGAATAAACCTGCACACTCCCGGATCGACGAGAATGCGCAGCAGGCGGCTCCAGTGATGGCTGCGGTCGAAGCGCTACTTGATCTTGAGCGTAGCCACTGGTCCGGTTTGGAAGTAAGTACGCTCGTCAGGAGAGACAATCTTGAGCGTTATGACATGCAGCCCCTTTGGTATCAAGTTGCTGCGGCAAGTGCCTCCGAATCCTGAGCAAAGATAACTGCTTCGCCGATACTGGGCGGCAACATCCGGTCTGGGAATTCCAATTCCGGTCGGAATATCCAATTTGGAGTCAACAGAGACGAAGACAGCCTTCGATGGTCCACGCGAGGGGAAATCAACTGACCAGCCGCGGAAATCCAAACTGGGCGTCTTGCTGGAATCGACCTCGACAGATCGCTGTAATGGATAAGTATGGGAGGGCTCTGAATTTATGCTTTCAAGAAGGAATGAAGGAGCAGGCGCAGACACTGGCGAGAGCCCTGTCAAGGAGATCGGCGGCTTCTCCGCAAACAAGCTCAACTTGTGCGCCCGAAGGTACACCGTGCGCGCTCGAATCCAGGACGGATCGCTGAACAAATCGGTCAGCACCTGATCGCTTTGAAGGTCGATGAATCTGACCATATTTGCAAACATTACTCTGGCACCGCGCACCTGCTCTCCTGCAATCGCTCCACTTCTCCAGCCGGCGACGGTTCCCAGAAAGAACAATCCGACCAGCAGGCCGACCCGCAAAGCCTCGAAAGTAGTTTTAGGGCGACCGAAAGAAAGTAAAAGCAAGTACAATCCAGCCAGTCCAAGCGAGGTAAATGCGCAATAACGCGACTGCAGCGCAGAATCGAGCCCGCCTCCGAATCTGCCGGCCAAGATCAAAAGAGCTGAGCCGAGCCCGAAGAGAAAGAGTGAAAGTGGAGCAGCAACCCGCTCTCGCACTGCTGGTGGTGCCGTCCAAAAGGAATAGACGCAAGACAGAAGAATCAGCAGAACTAAGGCACCGCTCGCAATTGCTACGTCCGGCGTAGCTGAGCAGGCTCCGCCCAGACAAGCCAAGAGGTATTGAGCAACATCACCTGGACAACGCCTCAACTTTTCGATTGAGAGCCGGCAAGCCGCCGCCCCCGGTGAAGTGCGCAGCGTCAAAGTGTGAAGGTAATAAGCCAAAGTGCCGGTACTGACTGCCACCCAAATAACTAATTTGGCCAGCCAAGCACCACGATTGAAACGAATGCCGCCGGGTGGCTCCGTCTTCGCTTGCCAATGCAGGCAAATACCGCTCAAGGCTATTTGCAGAAGTCCCAGCGGCCAAATCACTACTCCATTGCCCATCGAGAACGTCGCGCACAAGGCCGCCGTGAGAGCCAGGGCGAAACAGGTAGCCGAACGATTAGCACGATCCAAAAAGAACACGCAGAGGGCTATGAAGAACACACACATGAGCAAATGTGCCTGGTGCCCCCAAAGCAGGTTTTCCCACCCCCTGAGACTAAACAAAACCCAGAAGATCGGAGCAAGCAATAAGAGCGGGTTGGCTCTCTCTCTAACTCGAAGCCACCCAATTCCCAGCAGGCAGAGGCATTGCAACATGACAATGCCTGCACTCAGGTACATCAGAGCGATGCTATTCTGCCGGCTGATGGCGCTTACCGTAAGCATGATCGAGAATGGCACGAAGACTTTGTGCTCATTATGCTGAACATTGACAAACTCGAGCCAGTTAAAATTGCCGGCAAGATACTTCTCGACATATTGCAGATACGACCATTCGTCCAAGAACGGTACGTTGACTGAATTTGCCCGAACGAACGACAGACAGATTGCGATCGGCACAACCATCAATGCCAACGGAAGAAACAGCTTTAGAGCGAAGTCTCGAAGCGACAGTCTACTTTGCCGGTGTGAATCAGAGCTTGCCGACGATTCCATGGAGCTGCTTTCGGACGTGGCAGGCAGTACCGCTGTCATTTTTAATGAGGGCTGCTCTTTTGACATCGAAAAGATTGCTTCCTGTCAGACTCGCACCGAATCAACCGGCTCTGATTCAGATTGGGCACGGCGTTGTTTGAGGCGAATCTCTTCTTCCAACTGACGAACCAGTTCGGAAGAACCACGCCCGCTGACTCGGTCCCAGATTCTGGCCATTTTTACAAAAACCTTGGCCATGGATAAGCGCGGACGCTTGGAAATCAGAGTCCACCAATGTTTGAGCCTGAAGCGGTAGGACTGCAAATACAGCAAGTCGTACAACATTTTGTCATAGGAATACAAGAGCGTGTCAGCATCAGCTAAAGCTCCCTCGATCGGCTTCCTGTACAACCGCGCTTGCTGCCCGCTGGCAAACGCCGCCTGCGCCTCACGATAAAGCTCGACAGTCTGCCTGGCAATCTCGTCGCGATGAAACTTCTCGAGCACCCGCTTGCGCGCGTTGTTGCCCAGGCGCTTTCGCTCTTCACCATCTCTAAGCAGCTTTACCAGAGCTCGGGCCAATGACTCCGAATCACGCGGCGGAACGATCATCCCTGATTCATCATGAATGATGTACTCCCGGGTGCCACCAGATGAGGTGCCAACCACCGGCTTGCCGCAGGACATCGCTTCCAGGCAAGTGTAGGGAGAGTTATCGTAAACCGAGGGCACGACGCAAACATCGGCCGAGCGATAATAGTCGGCCAGTTCAGCCAGCGGCACGCGCGGAATAAATTCGACATATTGCCCGCAGTTGTTTCGAGCGATCGAGTCTTTCAGCTCAGCGAGCACGGAAGACTGCCCTTTACCATTATTGGTATCATCACCAAGAATGATGAAGCGAACATTGGGAACATTGCGCGCCACTTCAGGAACGGACTCGATCAAATACTTGATCCCTTTGCGCTCTTCCAATCGTCCAACAAAGAGCACTTTCAGACTGCGATCGGATTGTATAGCTTTGCGTCCTTCAGGACTAAACTTGTCGGGGTCGATCGGATTGCGAACGATCTTGATCCGCTCGAGCGGATAATTGAGATCCTTGGAGACATAATCAGCCAAATCGTCGCTGGGCGAAGTTATTGCATCCGCATTCAACATCGCTATGCGTTCAAGCATCGCAACAAACTGATGATCGAATGAATTAGTAACATTGTGCAGCTGTTCGGCAATAAACTTCGAATGCGGTGTATACAGCCGAATCAAGAGCGGAGCAGCTTTAGTCACCGCCGGCACGAGGCCTTCGGCAAGCAATTCGGGAGTGTCGACAACGTCGAACGGCCGCTCAGAATGAATCTCTGAGAACTTCTTCCAGAGAGCAGTAGTCGTTCTAAGCACATAACAGCTGTACGGCATGCACAAGGAGGCGGCGCCAAGGCTGCCGTCAATTTGGTGCGGCTCGACTCGATGCACTCTAACGCCATCTTGCTCAACGGTCTTGGCCTTGTCCTTAGCAAGCGCAACTACTTCGACCTCATGCCCTAAGGCAGTCAATCCAAGCGCGAGATGATTGGCAAACGTAGCGATCCCGCCCCAACCGGTATCCGGTGGGTATTCACGGGAGATCAGGCAGATCCTCATTTTCTAGGACTCCCTCATTCAACCCTGCAGAACTTTCCGCCAGCGAGCTACTACTACCACTACGGTCTCTGCTGCAGGTACCTCGGTCGTATTCTATAACGGCCAGAACTACAAACCACTTGAAATCAAGTTTATTCTAATGAAAACAATGGCTTTTTCACCACTTGGAATCCCGCCGGTATAATATTCTTTTCTTTGCGAAGTAGCTTTGCAGAACGAAGGTGTCAAGAGCGTCAAACCAAGCAACATGAACTTGCCGAATTCAAAGGAAATAACAGTAATTCAGTGTTGTCCGGATAGCGGGCGACTGCTCAACCCGGCAGTGAAAAGCACGGAAGCAGCAATCCGCCACCTGGAGGCGACTTTCAGCATAAGCACTCAATGGATTTTGGCAGTCGAAAGTCCTTCGGCAGACACGCAAGAGTATTTGGCTACACAGCTTCCGGCACTGGTTCAAGCCATTGTTACCACATCCTCAAATCGCGCCGAGCAGTTGAATACAATCATAAAGGAGTCTTCCACTCGCTTTATCTGCGTTATCGCCGCCGGCGATCTCGTTTCCTCCAACTGGCTCAGTCAGTCCTATAGCTGCTTACAGAAAGGAACGAGCAAAGAGATTTTTCATCCCGCCATGATCGTTGCATTCGGAGCAAACCAGCACCTCTTTCTGACGCCGGATCAGGTACATCCCGACTTTACCAATGACAGGCTGTTAGTGCGCAATCCGTTTCCAGCGACTTGCATCGCCAGCAAAGGTGTTTTTGAAGATCTGCCGCTGCAAGACCCTGATTACGAGCACGGGATTGGGCATCCGGACTGGCACTGGGTATGCGAAACCACAGCCCGTGGATACGTTCACAGACCGGCTGCCGGAACCTTCTCTTGTTGCCGGGCACCAGCGGAGCATAGCTGCTTGAGACAAACCAATGAAAGCGAGCCGCTGCTAATCCAGCCATCTCGCCTTTTCAATCCGCGGGAGCTTGCCGCCAACTGATATGAAGCAACTGCTGTCTTCGATTAAGCATCACAAGGAGATCAAGCTCATCAAGGAGAGCGGGCTCTTCGACGAGCACTACTACCTCACGCATTATCCGGAAGTTGCGAAATATGCGCTCAGCCCGATCGAGCATTACGTCAAATACGGCAGTGCAGCGGGACTCAAACCGAATGCCTATTTCGACGACAATTTCTATCGAGATTCCAATCCCGACATCAAGAACTCCAGCAGCAATCCGCTTGCTCATTTTATAAAGTTCGGCGCCAAAGAAGGTCGCAATCCATCCCGGTCCTTCAACACCCGATACTATCTAGAGCAGCATCCCGACGTAGCAAACGCCGGTGCCAATCCGCTTTGGCATTTCCTGAAGTTTGGCTCGAGCGAAAATCGCCAAACAGACAATGCGCGCACAGAGGCGCTTTCCAGCGAAGCAAGAGCGCTCTACGAGGAGCTTGTGCAAATCGAGCCGCTTTTGCCATCATTCGATTCCCTGGAGTTCTTGCCGCTAGATCGCGGGCCGGGAGAATCTCTGGCCGGACGGGCTTACTTCAAATTGATGGAGGAAGTCCAGAAGCCATTTTCACACTTGTTTATCCTGAGGCGTTTGATACACGGCGGCGCCGATCGCCTGGCAATGCATTTCGTATCGCTGGTCAGAGAGAAGCTGGGTCCAGATTCTGTACTGGTGCTGCTTGCCGACCTCCCGACCGCGCCGGCGGCACACTTGCTGCCGGATGGAGTGAAACTGCTCGCGCTTGACGAGCTTCAGCCGGGACTCTGCGAAGAAGACAAGATTCAAATAATAGCCAGGCTGATTCTGGAAACGAAACCACCAGTGGTGCACAACATCAATTCGGATGTAGGCTGGAAACTGTATTCGCGTTATCACCGCCAATTAGGGCTGAGCTCGGCTCTGGTCGCAAGCTTCTTTACCTGCCACTACGACGAGGCGGGCAGAAGGGTGGGGCTCGTCCCTCAATATTTCAACAACTGCATCGATCACTTGGACCTGGTGCTAACCGACAACTTGGCATTCAAACAAGATTGCGCGAGCCTGTATGCACTGGACAGACGAAGCCTCGACAAAATTGTCGTCGCCTATTCACCGGTGCTAGACCAGCTCAGGCAACCGGACCCGACCGCCGGCTCATCCAAGCGGGTCTTGTGGGCCTCGCGGCTGCATATGGACAAACGTCCGGATATTCTCGCGCAAATAGCGGAGCGCTTGCCGAATTTAAGCTTCGAAGTCTATGGCGAGCCTGCGCTCGAAGAGCCGCAACTCAGGAAGCTCCAAGAGCTGCCGAACATTCGATTGAACGGTAGATACTCGAATTTTGAAGATATACCTAGTGCCGGCATCAATTTGTTTCTGTACACCACAAAGCATGACGGATTGCCGATCGCGCTGATGGAGGCGATTGCCGCCGGACTGCCGACTATCGCTCCCGATGTGGGCGGCACTCGCGAACTGTTATCCAACGAAGCAGGCTGGCTGATAGATCGAAGCGACAATGTCGATGCTTATGTTTCAGCAATTTTGGAGTGCCTGGGCAACCCCGACGAAAGGGTCCGTCGAGCATGTAACGCTCAGCAGATTCTTTCACAACAACACTCGTGGCAAGCCTTCTGCACAACCGTAGCAAACTTGGCAGTCTACCGACTTAACGCGAAATCGGATTAATCGAAGAAACGGAAGTAGAACAACGCGCGTAAAGCTCCAATTCCGTCCTTCCAAGTAATCTTCTTGCCCTCGGAAAAATCTCTTCCGTAATAGGAAATCGGCACTTCAAACAAATGGTGCTTCCGCTTCAACACTTTAGCGGTAATTTCCGGCTCGAACTCAAAGCGGTTGGAGCGGATGGTAATGTTTTTGATGACATCCGATCGAAAGGCCTTATAACAGGTCTCCATGTCACTAATTGTAGTGTCATACAGAACGTTGGTTACCAGAGTAAGAAACTTGTTGCCAACGTAATGCAGGAATTTGAACTGCCTGGCTGGCTTTCCGCCCGTCAAACGAGAGCCGTAAACTACATCTGCTCGATGCGAAAGTATCAACTTGACTAACTCGTCATACTCCTGCGGATCGTATTCGAGATCGGCATCTTGAATCACGATGATATCGCCAGTCGCATAACTCAACGCCGTTCGCAAAGCAGCACCTTTACCCATATTCTTGGCATGGAAATAAATGCCTGTGCCGTTGGTGGGCTCTTTCTGCATCTGCTCGAGCAGAGCTCTGGTTCCATCGGTCGAGCAGTCATCCACCATGATGATCTCCTTTTCGAGACCACAAAATGGCGCTTTGTGCACAGCAGCAAGGACCTCATGCAACGTCTTGACTTCGTTGAAAACCGGTATAAGGATTGATACTTTCTTCATTTGAGCCCGGGCCGGACATAGCAAAAAGCACCGGCAGCTAGCTGCACAGCAACTCAATTAAAACACGAAGTTACCGTTTCGCTAGCGCGCTCCAAATAGTATGGGCGAGCTTTCATAATTGCGGAAGTGAGATTGGACTGCCTTGACTTTGTCAAGGACAAAGCAAAGACATGAATAATCACTATCCATGAAGGCTCTATGCCTGTTCGGCAGAGACAATGGTCTATCTGACAATCAGCCTGCTACGGCGCCGCCAGGCAAAAAATAAAGCCAAGATAGTGGCTAAACAACCGGCAATACCGACTTTGAATGACCACGGAGAATACTTGAACACGACGCTCTTGGCACCGGCTGGCAGCAATACCGCCCTGAAGGCGTTGTTTCCCCTTAAGATCCGGCTCTCCTTACCGTCTACATAAGCGTTCCAACCAGGGTAGTAGTTATCTGTCAGCAGCAACAATGCTGGAACATCCGTCGATGGAACCGCAATCTCAACCTCGTCCGACTCATACCGGCAGATGCGGGCCGGTCGGCAGAGCTGTTCGCCCTTAAGCGCGCTCAAGCTGGCGACAACTTCGGACGGCAGGTCCTTTGCAGGCACCAGCACGGTCTTCAAGGGTGCAAAAGTTCGCTTTTGCATCGCTTTCAATACTTCCTGCTCATTTTCCAATAGTTGCACGCCATGGAAGATTGCAGCTCGTGGCACGCAGCGCGAGAGCTCGTATACCTTTACTTCTCGATCGTAAATGCATTGCCCCGATAGGTCGGATGGGAAGCACAATTTCTTCCAGCCAACCCATTCCCAACTGCACTCGTCTCCAGGCTCATGGCTGGAAGAAATTGACACCGCCACCTGCTTTCCCGCAAACTTAGTCAGATCGAATCGATAATGCGTTGCATGTAGTTTCGATTTTTCCGCATTGACAAACTCATAGCGCTCAGCAGGTTGGCTGCGGTCGGTCGGCTCCACAACGACCAAACCGTGAACAGGAGTCGTGCGCGCCGGGCAGGCGACATCCGGATTTCGGATGAAGTCGAACTCCAAAACACAGTCTGCAACCGGAACCGATGCCACCAGTTTAACCGGATATCGCGAAGAATCCGGTCTGGGATGCTGGAACAATACTGTTTGCTTTCTGCCGTCTATCATTGCACCAGGCACATAGCAGAAACGAACAGCTCCGGCATACGGCAACGACTTTTGAGCAGCCGATACGATCAGGTCTCCGCGCTCAGACAGTGAATCAACACTTACGACATAATTGACGGATGCAAGTTCGCAGAATCGCCTGAGATTGAAATGATTGTAAGTGCTGTTTTCCTCACCGCTAAACCCGCGGCCTTTATACTCAAAACCTGAATTTGGCAACAGTCCTGCGATCAGACTGTTGTATTGAAGCGGGCAGAGAGCGTCCGAATAACGCACATCTTGAATCTGAAACACGCCGGACCAATTCGGATGAAGAACTCCATCCAAGCCGATTACGCGCGCATCTGCATTGATGCGCTTCTTCAAGAAATCTATATAAGGCGCGCCCTGGAAGGGATCAGCTCGTCGCTCCACAATGCCCTGCTTACCATAAAACGTCTGAGACATGTAACCGCTGTATGTTTCAAACACAAGCGGTATGACTATCAGCATCGGCAGGACACGCCTTATCCGCTCACTCTTATAGGATGACAGGCAAACTGCTACCACTGCAGACAGCGCACCCAGCGCCAACAGCATGTTGTACTTCAAGTCTTTAGGCAGGTCGAAGCCGGCAACCATTGGAGCACCGCGATAAAGCAGATAAAGCAAACTGGCAAACAGCCAAAAGACCACTGCCAAAACAATCACCAAACGCGGCTTTACACTGCGTGTTCGCACAAGACTGGCAGCAAAGGCTGCAAGCGCTGACACGCACAATGCCATTAGCACTTCATCATACTTGGCATACAGCACCATATTTGCAACCGGCAGCGAACCGAACCACTGCACCAGCGGACTGCCAAACCGCTTGAGCAGCATGGTCAGGAATGAGGCTGCGAAAAAGACCATCATTACGACAGAAAATTGGTTCGGTTTACGCTCCTTCAAACGAAACAGCGCCAGGACTGCGCCCGACAAGGCCAAAAAGCCGAGTGCAGCTCCATACACTCCTCTGGCATAACACTTTTCCGCCCAAGCCACCGGAAAGATATAGGAGAGCAAGCCGCGGCGCCAATCTTGGTCGAACTCGAGTCCGCTGTAATGCCCCGAAACACGAGGATCGTGCAGATTGTCAGACAGCCTCATATATTCGAGAAACGGCAATACTTGAGGCAGAGAGAGCATTAAACCGGCGAAGTAAGCAACAGCAATCAAACCGAACATGCGCACTCGGACGTGCCAATTCTCGAGCGTTAGCAGCCGGACTAAGACATATGCTCCCGAGAATGCAAGTGCAATAAAGCTGATCTCCGGCATCCCACCCAGTAGAACCAGCGCAACACTGCCGGCACAAACTGCTACGGACAAAACACTCGTTCTCTGCAGAACAAGCTCTATTCCCAAAATCAATGCCGGTATTGAAACGTCAACGCTAATGTCCGCCATATTGAGGTTGCGAACAATATAGCCGGTAAACATGTAGCCCACAGCTCCCACAAGGGCGGACGGGCGATCCGGTATCAACATTTTCAAGGCGAAATATGTAAATAGCCCTGCCAGCAAAAGGCGGCTAAGAGCGAACACTTCATACGTCCAACTCCAGAGAAAGAGCGACGCCACCGTCGTGAGAGGAAACAAAATCTGAGATTGCATGTTGGCCAGAAGCGGCATTCCGCAACCTGCGTAGGGATTCCAGAGGGGAAACTTATGCCGCTGAATAAAGGAGTTGCCTATACACCTGAGCCAGGCCTCCCCCTGCGAAGACTCGGCCCACGGGTCTGAACAAAACTGTTTGCTGGTGGGCTCTCTACTGCCTTCGCAGTAGGCACCACCGGGCATTATGCTGGCGCAATGAGCAACGCTTATCAATAAGGTCTTACCACCAAACACAACCGGGTGGAACATCACCACAGTTGCCACCACCATCAATACCAGCGGCTTCAACCAGTGCTCCCGGCTGATTGCAAGATCGGATTCGAAATCGTTTCGGCTGGCTTTCGGCTTGGTAGCGTTTTGCTCGAGTTGCTGCATTGTCAGGTCGTCACATCTCAATGCTGGAATGACTACTTGCCATTGAGACAGGCGGCTGAACGAAGTTAGCAGAAGGTGAATCAGAGGCTGCTTCCGCTAATCCGGAGGCCGACTGGTCGATCGAAAAATTGAGTGGATTGCGGTCGGCACGAGCAGCTCGATTTCTGTCGCGATGAATTTGCCTGAGCATTGTCGCAAAAACACCCATGGCAAGCATCAAAATCGACAGCAAGAAGCTGCCGGCGGAAAAGAAATGCAGGACTGACGAACCAACCATAAAACCAAGGGCAGCACTGAGCAGCGACAGCACGATACAACCGATCGCCAGCAGCAGAAATACCTTGAGCGGATTGTAGAACACAAGCGCTTCGAGGATATATTGCAATGTTCGCAGAGTATCCCTGAGCAAACGCACTTTCGAGCGGCCTACACGCGGATTGTAATTGATTGGGACATAAGTGACGAAACGCCCTGTCATCATGTAGGCGAGCGTAAGTGAAGTCGTAAAGCTGAATGTGTCGCAGAGATGGTCAAAATGCTCCATTACCGCCGCTCGACTGAACAGCCTCAGACCCGAGTTAACATCAGGCACCTTGCGCCCTGTCGTGAACTCAATCAACATCTTCAAAATCGACCGCAGCGGCGACTTAATAACAGATTCTCTGTAATGAGCACCGGTACGCGCGCCCACTACCATGTCAAACCCGCGCCGATACTCCTGGAGCAGGGACGGAATCGATTCGCTTGGGTAGGTCAGGTCGGCATCGATTATCAGTATGCAATCGTTTCGAGCAGCAGCTATACCATCCTTGAGCGAACGGCCATAACCGAGATTATGCGGATGCCTTACAACAGCAGCGCCCGCCCGCCTGGCTCTCTCACTGGTATCATCAGCAGAACCATCGTCTACGACAATGAATTCCGCACCCTCAATGCCAAGCTCATTGAGCACCTGTCCAACCGAACGGACGGTGTCCTCTATGGCATTTCCTTCGTTGTAAGCCGGGATTACTGTGGAGATCATCAGATGGAGCTTGCCTATGAATCAACGAGTTGCGTCTGGCCGCCGACTCTTTGAATCCCAATCAAATGTAAATCAAATTGGCGTTTTTGCCTCTTTTCATTCGGTCAATTATAAATGGAAGCTCACAGCAGCAGATCTGGAATCATTTCTTATAGAGATCGGGACTTTCTGCCATGCTGCAGCTTCGCGCCCGCGAATCATAAACTTATACTAAGAGAATCGCCAAACAACCTTGCCGTAACCATCTGGGATAAGCGCCTTGTCTCGTATTTTTCCAGCTGAACACGATTCAACGAGCGCACTGGCAAGAACGCGTAAGAGCAGCCGAGAGCCTTCGGTCCCGGCAAGTTCAATAAGTCTGATTTAACAAAATAATCTTTACGGGCAAATGGCAGCTCTCCAGTAGATCCAAATTGTCATGAATCCTGAGCGCAAGAACGTTACAATCAGCAGCCAGGAGCAAGAATCATGTGCGGAATTGCAGGATGGCTGGATTGGGAAGCACCAGTTGAAGCCCAGCTTGTTCGAAGAATTACAGATGCGCTTGCACATCGCGGGCCAGATGCTGCTGGCGTAAAGCAACTTGGTCCCCTGGTACTGGGGCACCGCCGGCTATCGATCATCGATACGGCCACTACCAACGATCAGCCACTGAGTGATACTACCGGCGACTATTGGATCGTCTTCAATGGAGAGATCTACAACTTTCTGGAGCTGCGTCGGGAGTTAGAATCGCACGGCAGCAAGTTTAAAACGCAGGGTGACACCGAGGTAATCTTAGAGGCATACAAACGCTGGGGCGTCGAATGCCTCAGCAAGCTAAACGGCATGTTCTCGTTTGCCATCTGGGATATTCTCAAACAGCGCCTCTTTTTAGCCCGCGATCGCATGGGTGAAAAGCCACTGTTCTATTGCAGCCCAAAAGCAAATAGCATCGCGTTTGCATCGGAGCCACAAGCACTACTAAAATCCATTCCAGCCGATTGGAAAGTAGACCCGGCTGTGCTCAGTCAATTCCTGGCGCTCAACTACACAGTCGGCGAGCGCTGGTTGATCAAGGGAATTTATAGTCTTCCGCCTGCGCACTTCATGCTGATCGATCGGCATGGTCAACCCAAAATCGAACGCTACTGGGACCTCTCGACACATTTCAATCACAAACGCTCGTTCAAATCCGAGCAAGAAGCTGCTGAAGCGCTAAAGGAGATCCTGGAGGAATCGGTTCGCTCTAGACTCATAAGCGACGTTCCACTTGGGGCATTTCTCAGCGGCGGCATCGATTCCTCTGCGATTGTAGGCGCAATGGCTCGGCTTGGCGACGCCAGCAAGGTAAAGACCTTTAGCATCGGCTTCCAAGAGCCGTCCTTCGACGAAGTAACAGAAGCACGGGCTGCTTCAAAATTTCTAGCAGTGGATCATTACGATCGCTCGCTTTCGCCGGCACCGGAGACGATTGTAAAAAGCCTATACAAAGCCGCAGAAGAGCCGCTTGCAGACAGCTCCTTTTTGCCGACATACTGCTTGGCAGGGCTTGCCAGAGAACGGGTGACGGTTGCGCTATCCGGAGACGGAGGAGACGAGCTCTTTGCCGGTTACGAGACTTACACTGCCGACAAATTCCATCAGGCATTCAACCAGCTGCCACGCTGGCTGTGCACTGGCGCAGAGCGGCTGGTGGAAAACGTATTGCCGGTCAGTTTCAGTAAAGTAAGTTTCGACTACAAAGCCAAGCAATTCTTAGCAGGGCTTCAATTCGACAGCCGAAGAGCTCATTATTCTTGGCGCAATATTTTCAACGACCAGGAGCGCCTGCAAATCTTGCAACCGGAATGGCGTACGCAGGCGACGGCAGAGCATCCCTATGAAGAATTCGAAAGACACTTCCAGGCGGTGGCCGGCTGCCATTACATCGACCAGGCAATGTACGTCGATATCAAAACATGGCTGCCGGATAATATTCTCGTCAAGGTTGACCGCGCAACGATGGCACACTCGCTGGAAGCACGCGCGCCATTCCTGGATCATCGCTTGGTCGAGTTCGCGGCGTCATTGCCGGCAGAATTCAAACTCAAAGGGCTTAGAAAGAAGCACATTCTCAAGGAAAGCCAGCGCGGCAACCTGCCGGACTGGATACTGAATCGCCGCAAACGCGGCTTCAATGCTCCAGTATCCTACTGGCTCAGCGGTCAGCTCAAAGAATTGGCACGCGAAATCATGAAAGACGACTGCATGACACAATGGTTCGCACCAGCGGAGTTGGACAGGCTATGGGACGAGCACGAGCGAAAGAAGAGAGACAACGGCTTGCGCTTGCTCGGTCTAACCCTATTGGGGCTGTGGCTGAAAGGTCTCTCTGCGGCAACTAACAGTTACGCAGCGTCAAACACTGCTTCGCTGGTCGCTCAGAGTTCGCCCAGCTTTACGACGTCTAAATAAAGCCAGCCCTGCTGTTATTGAGAGCGCTCCAAGCACAAGCAAGCTTATAAATACTCCGACCTTGAATGGCGTGGAATCATAGCAAAAGCGCACAGTTCTGGCGCCAACAGGCAACAATACTGCCCTGAAGCATTGATTCCCGCGATGAATCTCTTGCTCCCGCCCATCGACCAACGCGCGCCAGCCAGGAAAACAATTGTCCGTCAGCAACAACAGCGACGGTTTTGTAATTGCAGGAAGCTCGATCTCCAGTCTATCCGACTCATACTTAGAGATGCGTGCCGGTCTGCACGGCTCAAAGGAATCCAGCGCAGACAAATTGCGAGCTGCCACAGCAGTAAGATCTTTACGAGAGAACACGACACTCTTGAGTGGCGCAAACGATCTGCGTTTTAACTCTCTTAGAACCTGGCTGTCATCTTCAACTAATTTCGCTGCAGTAAAAACAGCCGCGTGCGGAATCGCTTCCGGCAGCTCGTAAATCTTTATCTCTCGATCGTAGATGCATACGGCGCTATCCACCCCGCGAAACCGCATCTTCTTCCAACCGACCCATTCCCAATAGCACTCCTCTTCGCAAATTGGTCGAGAGGTCAGTTTCACCTTTACCTGCTTGCCGGCAAACCTGGTCAAATCAATCGAATAGTGCGTCGCATGCTGTTGAGATTGGTCTTCATTTAGAAAGACAAATCGCTGAGGCAATTCTTTGCTATCACAAGCATCGATCGATACAATCGCTTCTACCGGAACTTTACGAGCCGGGCAAGCGACATCCGGATTTCTCACGAAGTCAACATCCAATACCGCATTAAGATCAGGCACTAGAATCGGCATTTCATATTCATTCTTCGCCTGATCGAACTTCGGATGCTGGAACATAACAGGCTGCTCGACACCATCAACTACGACTGCCGGAATAAAGCAAAGTCCTTCTGGACTCGTTTTCGGTCCGAACTTCCGCGCGAAATTGACGATCAAATCATCATATTCATTCAATTTCGCCATAGACAACAGATATCTCACCGAGGTCAATGCGCAAAGACGCCGCACTGCTACTGCGTCGTAGGTGGTTCTTTCCATAGCATCGAATCCACGACCTCGATAAACGATTGCCGGATTCGGCAAGAAGGCCGCAATCAACTCTGCATAATGCGACGGACAAAGCGAGTCTATATAACGGATATCCTGCAGATTGAACGCTGCCGACCAGTTTGGCAGCAGCACGCCATCAAGACCAAACACTCGCGAGTTTCTATCGATGTTCTTGTTTAGGAATTGAATGTACGGAGCTCCCTTATATGGCTCGAAACTCCGTTGCACCAATCCGTCCTTTCCATAAAACGTCTGACTCATAAAGCCGCTGAAAGTTTCATATAAGAACACCATCAGTACTAGCACGGGCAGTGCTCTCCGCAATCGAGCACTTTTGCCTGCCAAAAGGCACAATGATGCGGTCGCTACAAGCGTGGTTAAACCAAGCACCATATTGCTTCTCATGTCGGTCTGGCTATCGAAACTGGGCACCATTGCGCTCTTCATATACATAAAGTTGAGCGCAGTAACTGCCAACCAGAACGTCACCGCAACACCTGCCACCAGCCTTGGCCCGGCCCGACCGCACTGGAGGCTCCGGACACCGAAAGCGGCAAGTGTTGCGATGCACATAGCCATTAGAGGCTCGTCATAGCGGCAGAAAATCACCATGTCAAACAGTGGTAGCGCTCCTATCCAGTTTACAATCGGGCAACCAAATCGCTTGAGCAACATGAAGCAGAACGCGGATCCAAAAAAGAACATCAATGTTCGCGTTACTCGCTCGGGCTCGCCTCGCTTGATACGCTTAAAGGAGCAACAAGCCCCGATTAGAGCCAAGAAAGCAAGCGTTGTTCCGTAAAAGCCTATAGCGAAATGCTTTTGAGCCCAACCAACTGGAAAAATGTAGGAAAGCAATCCACGTCGCCAATCATGATCATAATTAAGTCCGCACATTGAGCCGGTTACAGCCGGATCATGGCAGTTATCGGATATTCGAACATATTCGAGAAATGGCAGTATCTCTGGAAGCGCGATCATCAGTCCAGCCAGATAGCCAATCGCAATACATCCAAAGATGCGCTTTCTTAAATGCCAGCCTTCCACAGTTAGCAGCCGGTAAAGAAAGTACCAGCCGGAAAACGTCAATGAAATGAAACAACACTCCGGATGACCACCCAACAAATTGAGCGCCACGATACCGGCACAAAACAAGACCGAATTGACGCATTGCTTTCGAATCACCACTTCGATAGCCAGCAGCAAAGCCGGTATCGTGAGGTGAACACTTAAGTCCAGCACATTCAAATGCAACAAAAAATAGCCGGTCAACATGTAACCGGCAGCTCCAACCAAAGCAGCTGAGCTGCCGGGAATGATCGCTCTCAAAGCGAGCAACGCGAAAATGCCTGCTAGAGCCAGGCGTATAAGCACAAAACAGTCCATAGCCACGTTACTGGGAAAAAACGTGGTAATCAAATTGAGCGGATAAAACATTTGATTCTGAAGATTGGGAAGGAAGGGCATTCCGCAACCGGAGTAAACATTCCACAATGGAAGTTTATGCTCTTTAGAAAGTATCGAGCCGATGAACATCGGCACAGCTTCGCTTTGACTAGCTGCCGACCACGGGTCGCGACTGATTTGACGGCTGACTGGCCTGTCATGATCGCCACCGAATGCACCACCAGGCATAACACTACTGCAATGCGCAGCCGAAACCACAGTAGTTCTATCCCCGAATACTACTGGGTGAAACATAATTAGAAGCGAAATCACAAGTATAAAGACAGCTCCCAGCCAGCCGCTGCGTTCTACTGATGCAGCAGCTGGCTCAACCATATGAGCCATTTGCAATTCAGTAGTCTGCTTGAGCAGCGTCTCCAATTACTCACCTAGATTCGCATTGTCAGCTTGATATACGAGTTGTTTGATTAACTGTATAGAAAAACAACCGCTCTGGCTAGGTCGCTGATAGGCTGGTGCAAACGACACAGAGCGACAACAAGAGCTCCCTTCACCTCGGTCACGCTTGCTGCTGAAGGTCCGGGAAGTCAGCATGCGATTAAACTTCGCCTCCAGCTTCGTATTCCAAACAACGCAATACCAAGTATGGTCAGGAAACTAACGGCACAGCCTAGCTTGAAGGAAAGCGGATCGTAGACGAATGAAACTTGTCTGGCACCAGCCGGCAAGAGAACTGCCCGAAACAGATAGTTAGCGCGCAGGACTTCGCACTGTTTGCCATCAGCGAACGCTTTCCATCCGGGATAATGCGTGTCGTTAAGAAGGAGCAGCGCGGGACGGTCCAACGGCTCTAAGTCTATCTCGACTTGGTCCGAGCTGTAGCTCGAGATAGTTGCCGGCCGGCTTGCTTGATTACTGCGCAATAAAGCAAGTTGCTTCTGAACATCGGCACTCAAATCGCTCTTGCTAAAGACCACACTCTTAAGTGGCTCAAACGCTGGATTCTTCAACAAACTCAAAGCCGAGCTCGGAGAGTCGACCAAGATTGCATTGGTAAAGACAGAAGCATGATTGAGGACTCCAGACACCTCATATATCTTCACTTCTTTGTTGTAAATGCAACGCTCATCGACCCCTTCCGAAAATCGCATTCGTGTCCAGCCGACCCACTCCCAGGGGCAATCCTCACCAGAGTCCGGTCTGGAGGCAATTGTCACAACTACCGTCTGCCCGGCGAATTGATCAAGATTCACCGTGTACTTGGAGGCATGAGTCATAGCAGAATCTGTATTGACAAACTCATACCGGATCGGCTCTGTTGAGCCTTCAATCGGGTTAACCAAGACGATTCCTCTAACGGCTGTAGTCAGCGGTGGGCATGCTCTATCCGGATTGCGGATGAAGTCGAACCGCAGCTGAGAACCATCCTTCGGCACCACGACGGAAAACTTCACGGCACTTTCGGAAAGATGCCGCCGCGGATGCTGCATAAGCAGTTGGCATGCCACGCCATCGACACTGGCGCCAGGCGCATAGCAGATGCCGCTGCGGCCGCCATTGGAACCATCCAGCGGAGTGTTGGCCGCGATCAAATCTGTTCTGTTTTCCAAATCTCCTTCAGTCAGCAGATACTTCGCCGAAGTCAACGTACAGAATCTGCGAAGATATTCCAAAGGCAGATGCGTGCAGCTCTCGTTGCCGGTAAACCGGTCGGGACGATCTTCATACTCCCAATAGGCTGACCGAAGCTGAGGCAACATACCGGACAAAAATGGGGGAAAGCGTTCCGGCGAAAGCGGCTCCAACACACATAAGTTTGCTACATTGACTGCAGTCGACCAATTGGGATAAAGCACTCCGTCCATACCGATCACTCGACTGGACTGATCGCAATTCTTTTTCAAGAAATCGATGTAAGGCGCCCCCTTGTATGGGTCAAGACTGCGCTCCGCGACGCCGGCCTTGCCATAGTAGCCCTGATTCAGATAACTAAAGTATGTTTCGCACATAAAAGGAACGATCAGCAGCAAAGGCAAAATACGGCGGATTAACTCGCTCTTGAAAGAAGCCAGACAGAGAGCCGCCATGGCTGAAAGGCAACCGAGAGAAAGATGCATATTGAATCGCATGTCCCTGGGTGCGTCGAAACCGGCGGTCATCGGAGCGCCCTTGTACAAGTAGAAAAGCAGACTGGCTATCAGCCAGAATCCGACTGCCACAAGCAAGACGAACAAAGGCCGAACCTTGCGCGACATTACCGCGCTTACGCCGAAAGCAGCCAAGATGGCGATACATAGCGCCATGATAGGCTCATCGTACTTCGGATAGTAAATCATGTTGGCCAGCGGTAGAACTCCGAACCAATTTACCAGCGGGCAGCCGAACCTTTTTAGAAGCATTACCACGAACGCGCCGGCGAAGAAAAACATGATGGCACCGATAGTGCGCTCCTCCTTACTCTTCCTGTAACGCCAGCTTGCCACACAGGCACCCAGAAGTGCCAGAAACCCGAATGCGGCTCCATAGAATCCTCGTGCGAAAAACTTTTGTGACCAACCAGCGGGAAAGATGTAAGAAAGCAGTCCACGCCGCCAGTCTTCGTCGCTAAGAACCCCACAGTAGTATCCGATTACCGCCGGATCATGAATATTGAATGAGTTGCGCATATATTCAAGAAACGGCAACACTAGCGGCAAAGACAGGAAAAGACCGGCAATGTAAGCGATGCCGGTCAAGTAGAAGTATCGCCAACGCAAAGCCCAACCTTCTACGGTAAGCAAGCGCCAGATCAAGTAAAAGCCGGAAAACATGAATGAAGCGAAGCTGATCTCCGGCATGCCACCAAGCAGATTCAATGCGACTGCGGCGGCGCAGAGCGATATCGAGCCGACTCCGGGTCGTCGAATAATCGCCTCACCACCCAATATCAACGCCGGAATCAACATACTGACGCTCAGTTCAGGCATATTGAGATAGAGCAACATATAACCTGTAAACATATAGCCGAGCGCACCGACAAGGGCAACTTCGCGCTGCGCAATCAACATTCGAAGGGCGAAATACGTGCACAAGCCAGACACCAATAGTCGAGCGAAGGCAAAGAGATCTGCCGCCCAGGTAGATGCGAAGAGTGAAGCCACTATATAGAGCGGACAAAGCGACATCGAATTCATGTTCGCAAGAAAGGGTGCCCCGCAACCTGAATACACATTCCACAACGGAATTTTGTGCTCATGCCCGAATGACCAGCCGTTGTGCTTCAACCACGGCTCGGTCTGCGTACCCGGGGCATACGGATCGGCCGTGCGCTGTGTGCCTCGGCCGCCATTGGCGCCCACACCGTATGCGCCACCAGGCATGATACTGGAGCAGCTCGCAGCCGAAAGCATCGTCGTTTTCCCACCGAAGAAAATCGGATGGAACATCACCAGCAAAGCAACAATCATCAAGAGCAGAGCGGATAGCCAACCGGAAGTAACATCACCTTGAATGGCTATGTCTTTAGTCTGAAAGCTAGTTTGCTCAGGGGCGACTCGTGCTTGCTGCATAGCGCCTCAACTCAGAACAACTTCCGGCCGATGTCGATCGCGCCGCCGATTTAGTTGGGAAGCCACGGACCAGCCGGCTAAACCAAACAAGGTCAGCAAGCTGGCAAAAATGCCAATCTTAAATGGCCAGGGATCGTATGTGAATCGAACTTGTCGAGCACCGGCAGGCAAGGGCACCGCTCGAAAACAAAAGTTGGCTCGCAAGATAGGAGTCTCAATTCCGTCTACATAAGCATGCCAGCCGGGATAGTAGATGTCGGTCAGCAGCAGCACCGATGGTTTGGTTGGCGTCACTGCAATTAAGACCTGGTCGGAATCATACTTGAGGATATGCGCCGGTAAACTGTCGCTGCCTCCCTGTACGTTCTCTAACGCGGATCCAATCGGATGGCTCAGGTCTCGCTTCGAAATTACGACACTTCGAAAAGGCGAGAACTCACGGTCTCTCAAGAGTGCAAGCGCCTCTTCATCAGTGTCTACCAGCGAAACCGCCGAAAATGTCGAAGCGTGCGGCAAGACTCCGGGCAACTCGTAGACTTTCACTTCTTTGTCATAGATGCAGCGCTCACCAATCTTCTCGTTGAATCGCATGCCGGACCAACCAACCCATTCCCAGTCGCATTCGTTGCCGGCAGTTGGTTTGGCAGCGATGCTCACGATTACCTTCTTGCCTGCCAGTCTGCTTAGGTCCATACGATAGTGTGTTGCATGCAGCTTCGCCGGTTCAGCGTTTATGAAGCTAAACTTCTCCGGCGTAAGACTCTCCGCCACAGCATTGACCTGTACTATTCCTTCAACCGCTGTTGTCCTGGCTGGACAAGCCTTTTCAGGATTTCGGATGAAGTCGAATTCCAGTACCGGGTCGGACTTCGGTACATCCATGCTGAACTTGACTGCGCACTTCGAAAGCACCGGTTGCGGCTTCTGGAACAGTACATCCCGCTCCAATCCGTCTATATTGGCACCGGGAACATAACAAATGGCAGCGGCGCTCGAGTAAACCGGATCGGTCGGCGCATTCGCCACGATGAAATCAATGCGGCTGCTGACCGGCACCGGCGAGATCAGATACTTTGTAGATGTAAGCGCGCACAGCCTCTGTACTTCACTAAGCGGGCGCTTTGTCCAATACTCCGTTCCACCGAACCAATAGTGCTGCTCCTGATGTCCACCGGCAGCCACCTCCGGATGACCGAGCATGGTGGCGATAAAAGTGTTGTAGCCGGTTGGATAGAGCGCGTCGTAACAACGCACGTCGAGCAGATTGAACGCCGCGGACCAATTAGGATAGAGCACTCCGTCAACACCAAGCACGCGCGCGTTGACCTGAGCATCTTTGCCTTTCAGAAACTCGATATACGGAGCGCCTCGGTATGGGTCCAGTTGACGCGGAGCCAGACCATCTTTTGCGTAGAACGTCTGGCTCATAAACCCAAAGTAAGTCTCGGCAATAAAGGGGAGAAGCAGCAGCAGCGGCAAAAGCTTCCGGAGCGTCTCACTCTTGAAAGAAAGCAAACAAAGTACTACGGAGACTCCCAGCATGCTCAATCCCAAATGCAAGCTATGCCTCATGTCTCGCGGAAGATCGAAGCCGGAAATCATCGGACCACTGCGGTAAAAGAAAATCAGTAGTCCAATCAACCCAGCAAATGCCAACGCCAGAGCCGCAACATACCGGGGTTTGACAATCCGCTGTTGAACGCAATAAACGCCAAAGGCCGCTAGACCAACAATGCAAGTAGCCATAATCGGCTCGTCATACTTAGGAAACCAGACCATATTGGCCAAGGGAAGCGCACCGATCCACTGCACAAGTGGGCTTCCGAATCTTTTCAGCAGCAAGACAACGAAAGCAGTCGTCAGGAAAAGCATGACACCACCGGTAGTTCGCTCTGCTTTGTTTTTAACAAAGGCCAGGCTTGCTAGAGCCGCACCAAGAAAGGCCAGGAAGCTGAATGCTGCTCCGTAAAATCCCCTGGCAAAGCACTTTAACCCCCACGCAACCGGAAACAAGTACGACAACAATTCCCGCCGGAGATCTTGATCGAAATCCAACCCGGGGACCTTTCCTGAAAGCGCTGGATCGTGCAAGTTGTATGAAGACTTCATATACTCGAGAAACGGTAAAACTTGTGGCAGCGCCAGCATCAATCCAGCAAAGTATGCGGACGTAATCGCCCCGAGCGTCTTTAGCCTCGACCGCCAGCCGTCTATTAGCGCCAGTCTCGCCAGCGCATACCATCCAGCAAAGACCAGAGCTACAAATGTTT
>CAZSNX010000005.1:0-29296 GCA_964607945.1 uncultured Candidatus Obscuribacterales bacterium | reverse complement strand
GCGATAAACAACATGAACTTCATTTGCTTCTTCGCGCAGATTGTTCTCCGGCTGGCACTCAGGCACCTGTCCATCACAGTTACGCTCCAAGAGCGTCAGAGTTCGATTGAGCAGATTTCCCAGATTGTTCGCAAGCTCGGAATTTACTTTAGTCAGGAATTCCTTCCTGGAGAAATCACCATCTTGATCGAACGATGTCGCTGCAAACAAGAAGAATCTCACAGCATCAGCGCCGTACTTCTCAACCAGCTGATTCGGATCTATCACGTTGCCGATTGATTTGCTGATCTTTTGCCCTTCCACCGTAATAAAGCCATGACCGAAGACTCGTTTCGGCAGCGGCACATCAGCAGACATCAGCATTGCAGGCCAATAGATGGCGTGAAACTTGGTGATGTCCTTTCCGACCAGATGCAGATCGCATGGCCAATACCGGCTCAGCATCTCCTGATCAGTTAGATAACCAACTCCGGTCAGGTAATTCGTCAGTGCATCGACCCAAACATAGATTACTTGCTCCTGATCGCCCGGCACCGGAATTCCCCAGGTCAATGAAGATCTAGACCTTGAAACGCTGAAGTCGCCTAGCTCTTCGTCATCCAGTTGATTGAGTACCTCCTTGCGGCGACCTTCCGGCATCACAACGCCATCACCCGTTGCTATCCACTCTCTCAATCTAGCCTTGTAACTGGTTAGCCGAAAGAAGTAATTCTCTTCCTTGGTTTGCCGGGGCGGACGCTTGTGATTAGGGCAGTTTCCGTCGGCATCCAAGTCGCGCTCGCGCAAGAAATCCTCGCAACCTTCGCAGTAAAGTCCGGAATAAGTGCCTTTGTAGACATCTCCCTTATCCAGCATTTTTTGAAAGATGCCTTGCACCACTTGCGTGTGGCGTTCTTCGGTGGTGCGAATGAAATAGTCATAAGAAAGCCCGAGCGCTTTCCAGGCTTGCTCGAACTTACCGGACATCTGATCGCAAAAGACTTTGGGCGTAACGCCAGCCTGCTGTGCTGCCTTCTCAACTTTCGAACCGTGCTCATCGACGCCGGTTAGAAAAAACACGTCTCTGCCTTGCATGCGGTAGTAGCGAGCGAGGATGTCAGCCGCTATCTTTTCATAGGCATGTCCGATATGCGGCGATGCATTGACATAGTCAATAGCAGTGGTTACGTAGAATTTGTCCATTTCCTCTTTCACCCGAATGGCTGGCATTTACCCGGTATGGGCACTGTGCCTGCCGCCATTGCGACGGCAGGTTCGAACAGCAATTCTACCAAGCCAGCATGCTTAGGCTTCCGATTACCGCAGTATATGTAGGATAATATTGAGAATTAGAGGGCTTGAATCAAAAGGCGGTCGGCATGAAGAAAAACAGACCTGGTGAGTCTAATTCTGAATCGCTCAACCCACTCCACAATCGCACGATCCTGCTGGGAGTCAGTGGTGGCATTGCTGCCTATAAGTCCTGCGATCTTGCTTCCATGCTTCGGCGGGCCGGAGCAGATGTGCATGCGGTCTTGACGCCTAATGCCAAAGAGTTCGTAACTCCTTTGTCTTTAATGACGATGACTCGTAATACCGTTCACTGCTCTCAGTTCAGCTTCGACGGTCAATGGCGTCCCGAGCACATCGAATTAGCCAAGAAAGCAGACTTGGTCTTGATTGCACCCGCAACCGCCGATTTGATTGCAAAATTGGCCGGAGGCATTTGCGACGATCTTCTCACGACCATGGTTCTGGCCACCAGAGCTCAAGTCATGCTGGCACCGGCGATGAATCCGCATATGCTAGAGCATCCCGCCACACAGAACAACCTGGCAATTTTGCAAAACAGATATCGCTACGAAATTATCCCACCGGAGATAGGTGAGGTCGCTTGCGGCGACTGGGGAGCAGGCAAAATGGCTTCCCTGGAAACCATA
The DNA here is from genome assembly GCA_964607945.1 of uncultured Candidatus Obscuribacterales bacterium. Taxonomy (GTDB): domain Bacteria; phylum Cyanobacteriota; class Vampirovibrionia; order Obscuribacterales; family Obscuribacteraceae; genus JAGVKB01. The sequence continues at coordinate 27,377 of CAZSNX010000005.1, read as the reverse complement.
ATGGCTACGGTCGGAGCACGCTTGTTGTCACATCGCACACTTAACGGCAGGCAGTTACTTGTGACGGCCGGCGGCACGCGCGAACCGATCGATCCGGTGCGCTTCATTGGCAATCGCTCGTCAGGCAAGATGGGTATCGCCATGGCCGATGCAGCACACGCTCGTGGTGCCGATGTAACGCTCGTTTCGACGGTCGAGGTAGACCGTCCTTATCCGGTTATTATCGTCGAGACCGCATTCGAGATGCAGGAAGCGGTAGAGACCGACTTCGATAATTGCGACGCGCTGGTTATGACCGCGGCGGTGGCTGACTTCCGTCCAATCTCCGTTTCAGAACAAAAGATCAAGAAAACGGAGTCGGAAGATATCGTTTTGGAATTGACCAAAAATCCGGATATCTTAGATTTGCTGGGACGAGTAAAGCGTAAAGATCAGATCATCATCGGCTTTGCAGCTGAATCGGAGGCTTTGCTGACGCATGCGACGGACAAGTTGAAGCGGAAAAATCTCGATGTGATAGTTGGCAATGACATTACTGTCCCGGATATCGGATTTGGCAGCGACGACAATGCAGTGATAATTTTGACGGTCGACGGCGGTCGCGAGAATCTGCCCAGGATGCCGAAGCGAGCAATTGCTGAGCACCTCTGCGATCTTCTGGTGAATCGTTTTGCTGCGCTGGAAGCGCCCAAAGTCACAAAGTGATTTGCGAAAGTGCTTAGAGCCTTACTCAACCGATATTTTGGCTCGGTGATAGAAAAAGTACGAAAGGACGTAAATCAGAGCACCGATCAAGAGCAGGCTTCTCAATCCGGTATAAGTTGCCGCATACTCCAGCAAGCCGCCAAAGACCGCTCCGAATGTGTTGAATGCCAGCCCGACGCTCGGCTGCTCTTCCTTGGCAAATGATCTCGAAAAAATGATTCCGGCAAAAAAGATCGGCACCGCACTCAACAATGCAGCCAAAAGACCGCCGGCAAGTACGCCCATGGCATTGAAACGCTCGACCGGTACGAAGTAAAGCATGGTCATCAGCGCTAACAAGAGGCAATACAGAGCACCGGCCGACAATTTGATCGGATACTTGAGCACCAGTAGATTTGCCAGAGTGATTGTCACCATGACGGCAAAAATGGCTACGGAATTGACTATCCAGGTCGTTCCGAAAATTAAGGCCAATCTGTCTACGATCGCCAATTCGACCAGGAGAAAAGCCGCACCGAGACAGAACAAATGCCAGCGATGGGCAGTTTGAAACTGCCGAATGGACTTTCCGAGCGCTGCCCAGGCCAGCAAGAGCGCAGCCAAACAAACGGCAAGATATGTAGGATCGAGCGTCATCGGTCGCAGATAGAGATAGGGCCAATCATCTGTCGAAGGTCTGATTCCGGTTGCATCGACATCGGTCAAGTCTTCATAATCGGCAGGCAGGGTTTGTCTGAGCTTTTGCCTGAACTCCTGATTGACAGGAGCAAGATAATGCCAAATGTCCGTGCCCCTCTCTTTATAGATGGCAATATTGCCAGCACCGGCAGCCAGTCTCAAATTAGCGGCAATCCGCTTGGCCAAGAAATCCTCAGTTGCGCAGTAGGAGATGTTAAGCAACCCGCCGGGTTTTACTCGGGCAAGCGCGTCGCGCAACCCGTCGGCTGTGTAAACATAATCATCCAGCCTGACTGAAAGGGAGTTGCCGGCTACTGTGTGCGAGTCAAGTACGCCGGTCAGCACCAGATCGTACTGTTTGGCAGTCTGCCGCAAGAAGGCGCGCGCATCGTTGACATCGACTTTCACGTTGGGCGCATCATATGGTTTCTCCGCATGCACCTGCCGCCCGAGCTTGACCATCAGCGGGTCGATCTCGACTGCCTGCACAGACCCGACGTTGTGCCGCAACGCCGCGGCAACGTCATTGCCGGTGCCGCTTCCCATCACCAAGACGCTATCAGGATTCAGAAGCAGATAAGGGAACTCGTAGAGATTCAGCTTGAAATCAGCCAGTTTCTTACCGCCGGCCAGCTTGCCGAGAAATTGCTGCGAGAGATTCAACGGCTGCTGGAAAAACGCCTTGTTGACAGTAATGTTGTAACCCATCTGCTCCTGCGCAGATGAGCCGCCTTCCGACTTCCAGTAGAATGGTTCGATATCCACTCTGTGATAGGGCGACCAGAGAGTTCCGCACAATGCCCCATTGCTCGGTTGCGACGGTTTGGTAAGCATCGGCATGAGCGCAGCAGTTGCCACGCACAAAATGAGCGCGACTGCTCCGATCTTCTGCTTTCTGAAACTGTACAGTAATGGCAGAACCGCAACCGTCATCCAGACACCGGGCCCGGTACAGAGAAACGACAGCAGCGCAAATCCGATGATACCGAATGTAGCACCGACTAAGTTGATGGCATAAGCACGCAGCGGCACAAACGAATTGAAGAGCCGACCGATGCGCTCACCCAGTGCGGCGAAAGTGCAAGCGAGCAAAGCTAACAGCGAGAAAAACGAAATAAACGAAAGGGCCGTATAAAGCAAAGGATCGCTGACAGCCATCGTCGGCGGATGCACCAGGTCGCCCCAGACATGGCCGGTAATGGTGCGCGTACTGGGAGCCACAATGACCGCCAGTCCGGTCAGATCGCTGGTGCTGACTATTAGAGTCAAAGCCAGCAATAGCCAGGGGAAATAACGAAAGAACCTGTCACCGTGGCAGGCTAACAGAAATCCGCCACCCAGCCCGACGAAGCAGGTGATGAGCGGAAAGTTCTTGTATATGCTGAACGCACGGATCTCCGATGAAAGCCAACGAATCGCCAAAAGCTCCAGAAACAGCGAAGCAAAACTGATCAGGAAGAGCTCGCGACCCAGATTGGCTTGCTTGGGCTCAGCGTCGCTTGCGCTCATTTGATTTCCCCTTGCGGTAAGTCCTGACCAACTGCCAGCGGCTCGGACGACAACTTTCCACTTCGTTGCAAGAAAAACACAAGCACCACCGAATAAATTGCTACACCAATCCACCCGAGCGCTCGAATCCCAAAGAGCATCGACAGATACTCAAGAGCTACTCCACAAAGCCCACCGAACAAGTTAAAGGCAAGCGCCTGACTCGATACCGGTGCTCCCTTAAATAGCAGAGCGAAGACCGTTGCCGCAAACGCAACCGGAAATACATAGAACAAGATGCCGACAACCCGCCCGACTGTCTCGCCGTATGCGGTTAGGTCGGCTACATGAATCGCGGTCGACAGCCCCAAGGAGACAATCAGCGCCACCAAAAATACAGGGACGAATTTTAGATTATTCAGGCGCGCAGCCAACCAGTTGCCCAAAAGAATTACAAAGAGCACCACTGAGATCACAACGCTGTTGACTATCCAGGTCGAGCCAAATAGCAAGGAAAGATCAGCCATCGCTCTTACTTCCAGCAGCATGAATCCCATCCCGAGCAGAAGCATCTGCCAGTTGAGCGGGTCTTTGGCTCCGGACTTCAATTGCTTGAGCACCACGCATGATGACAACAACAAGATGAGCAGTAACGGCAAAACATAGGTCGTGGAAAGCTCCATCTGCGGCAGGAACAAGAAAGGCCAATCGTCGGTAGCAATCGGTACCGGGCTGTTCAAATCGACCTTTCTGGGAGGCTTGTTCATATGGAGCTCACCGGCGGTCTTGCCACGTACACCTGGGCCGGCGATCAGGACACCGACGTCGACATTTCCGTTGTTAGCGCAATATCCCAACGGTGTCATGCCGGTAGCGGAAGCCAGCGCTTTGGCGTGGCGATCCCACAGCCAATCCTGAAAACAGATAAAGCTGACATAGATTACGCCATTGTCCGAGAGCAACTTGGCGGCTTCCTTGTAAGCATCCGACGTAAATATGTAATTGTCCGTTCTGAGCGACGACAAACAAGAAAATGCCGTGTGACTGTCAAGATAAGCAAAGACGATCAGATCGTATTTCTCGTGGCAATTTTTCAGATAAGTGCGCGCATCCATTACGTTGAGATGAGCTTTGTCTGACAAATAGGGCCTTTCGGGATGGAGCGTCCGTCCGAGTTTGGACAGCACCGGATCGATTTCTACGGCATCGACAGTCTCGACTCCCGAGCGAATCGCTCCGACAACGTCGCTGCCATTGCCGCTGCCGAGAATCAACACTTTCTTGGGCGCGCTGTTGAACAGCCCATATGGCAAAGAGAAGGAGATGAGCATCTCATCTTGCACTTTCTTCGGAAACTTGGCAAGGTTCTCGGGACGGCAGTCAACGATCGATTGAAATGTCCCATAGCTGACATGCAGGTCATAACCGTACTTCAGCCCCTTTTCCAGACCGCCCGGTGGATGTGATTGAATCACGTCGATGCGGTAGTAAGGCGACCAGAGCGTCTCGACATAGTCATCTCCGTACTGAGACTTCGCAACAAACGGTCCCAGCCAGACCAAATACAAGATTCCCAATCCAAGCAAAGCAAAATGCACCGGTCTGCGTTTGACCGCAACGAAAAGCAAACCTCCGGTCAGCATCCAGGCGCCGGGCGACTGCTCGAAATAGCTCAAAATTGAGAACAATATTGTCCCGGCCAGCGACCCTAGCACATTGACCGAATATGCTTCGATCGGCCTCAGCTTTTCGAAGAGTTGTCCCATTTTTTGGCCCAAGCCGACGAAAGCAAAGGCGGTCAGACTGAAAAGAGAGAGCATAATCGCTATGGTTCGCACGCATGTCCAGAGCGGATAAACAGTGCCGCCTTGCGGATTGCCCACACCGAAAAGCATGAATTTGAACGGGTCCACATAAGTTAAGAATGTGATGTTAAGCCCAAGGGCACAGATCAAGATGCCGCACAAGAGCAAGAACGCAGGACCGGACCAGCGAAAGTAGTCAGTCTTACCATTGGCCCAGATAAAACCGAGACCCAGTCCAAGAAATGCAGCCATCAAGGACACATTTTTGAAGTAAGAAAAGATCAAGACTTCGGTACCGAGATACCGAATGACAAGCATCTCCATGAACAGAGCTAAGAGGCTGACTACAAAGAGCTCCAACCGCGCTCGCCCTCTGGCGCCGTCGTTCTGGCCGCTTTGCAATGTTGCCACGCTTACCTTCCTTCCATCACATCATTATACGGACTTACTAAGGACTAACTATCCACCTAAACGTCCGTCATAAACCTGCTTTTCCGTAGCCGTTAGTTCTGGCTTGGTGTAAACTTCTTTAGGAAGCCGTCTGGACTTGTACCGCTGATGGCAAAAATAGATTCCGTCTTGCTGAAAGAAACCGCGAAATAAATCGGAGAGCGTTGAATGGCTAGAAACTCGTTACGCTGCGCAGTACATGACGAACCGTCGGATAATTGGTCATCGGTCGGCACATGGCTGGTCGGATTGACGCTGGGAGCACTCGGCGGAGCTGCAGTCGCGCTTTTGACAGCCCCCAAGCCTGGTCGCGAATTTCGCGGACAAATCACCGATACGGCTCGTTCCATTCCGGATAAAGCCAACGAATTAGTGGACGACTCGCTGGACCTGTACGCCTCGGCTCTCAACTATTGCCAGTTGGTGGTTGAAGAACAAACTATGAGATTGAAACGCGCGGTAGCGGCCGGAAAGCTGGCAGCGGCAAAAAAACGTGAGGAGCTGGAGCTGGGAGGATCATCAGTACTGCCATTCCAGCATCGCTAAGCGAGAGGAATATGCCGTGAACCCGGCTTATGTCGATATATTGGTTTCGTTTTCACTGGTGATTTTGACGATCTCGCTTTTGCTTTTCGTCTCTTCAGTGTTTCCGATGTTGATGCAGGCGGCTCGCACGCTCTTGGCATACGAGAAGCTCGCCAATACGCTTGACACTGAAGTGCCGGCGACCTTGCACGAGTTTAAGCAGCTGGCCGAAAGCGTCAATGCGCTGCGTCGAGACACGACGCAAAAGGTAACCGACGTCGGGCACAAAGTCGAAGAAGTATCGGGCTCAATCGGACTGGCAGCAGAAGAAGCTAAGAGAAAGTCCTCAGTCTGGGGATCGGCGCTCTTGGCAGGTGTAAAGTCATATCTGTCCGGTAAAGATCATGAGGACAAGCTTCCCGAGAGCAGACAGATAACCACAGACAGAGGAGAGCAAAATGTCAGGTAGTAGATTTTTCGAAGGCCTGTTGGTGGGTGGAATGCTGGGATATCTCTTTGGGCTGCTATCGGCGCCCAAGTCCGGTGCCGAACTGAGGAAGCAGTTGTCCGACGGCTCCGAGGACTTGTACAAGCAAGCCAGCGATCAACTCCATGATCTGAAAGAAAAGACCAATCATGCTGTACACGAATTGCAATCGCGCGGCGGTGAGGCGTTGAAGAAGGCCAATACCACCGTGCAAGAGACGAAAGAACGCGTCGCAAGCAGAATAGACGAACTAGCCGGACAAGGTACGAAGGTCTTGGCTGAAGAGCCGGAATCCAGAATATAGCTCTCTCTCACCACCGGTGGTGCGGCGCATGACCGGCACGGAAAAACAGTTTCGGCTTAATCAAGCAATTGCAAAATCCGGTTACTGCTCGCGCCGAGAAGCCGACAAGTTGATTGCGGCCGGTCGCGTTAGCTTAAACGGCCAGGTAGTGACTGATTTCTCATTGTCGGTCGACCCCAACCTAGACCGCCTGGCGATTGACGGCAAGCCGCATAAGTTGAAGCAATTTACTTATGTAGTGATGAACAAGCCCAGAGGGATAATCACCACTTGCTCGGATCAATTTGGCAGGAAGGACGTCCTTGCTCTCTTGCCAGCCAGTCTCAGGCACTTGCGGCCGGTCGGACGGCTTGACATGGATTCGGAAGGGCTTCTCCTCTTTACAAACGATGGCGACTTAACACAAAAGGTTACTCATCCGGTTCATCACCTGGAAAAAAAGTATCTCGTCTGGGTCAGCGGTGCAATTGGGCAAGCAGATCTCAAGCGGATATCCGAGGGTGTCGAACTTTCAGATGGCCGCACTCTTCCGGCAAAAGTAAGGCTGCTTGATCGTAGAAAGTTGGAGTCCAGTTTCGAACTTACGATACGTGAAGGTAGAAATCGTCAGATCAGGCGCATGTGTACACAACTTGGATATCGAGTGACTCGCTTGGTCAGAGTTGGCATAGGTGGGTTACAATTGGGGCAGATGGCGCCTGGAGTCTGGCGATACTTGGACCAGGAAGAAATAGAAAAGCTGGGGACTTAGTTAGTTGATGTCGCTCGAATTGATCGGACAAAAACTGAAATCAGCCAGAGAGAATCAAGGTCTCTCAGTCAGGCAGATATACGAACGCACCAAAATTCCGATCGGACATCTACTGTCCATCGATGGTGCTCAATCCGAAGAATTGCCGGAGCCGGTATACGTCGCCGGGTATATTAAGCGCTACGCCGAGTGCGTCGGTCTCGATGGGCAAGCCCTTTCGGAAGAATACCGAAAGAACGCCGAGGAATTGCACGGCAACGGACACAAGAATGCGACCAAGACGGTCAATTCTCAGCAAATGGTCTACTCGACCCCGGAGTATTTCAGCCGTGGCAAAGCCGATCGTAGCGGTCCCCCCACATTTAAGACTTTTTACTTCAATGCTTTCTGGATAGTAGTTGTTGTTGGGCTTCTCACTTATCTGGTGAAAGTCCAGTTGAATAACCAGGCCAACCAGATGGATCCTTCTTTGATGTCCCTGCGCGAGCAGACTTCAAAGTTCAACGCCGCCGTTTCGTCTCAAGCGACAAGCTCGCAGACCCCGCAAGTCCCAACCGCCGACGCCAATCAGCCTACCGACGCGCGCATCTCGCTTTCGGCCAGCCAGCACGTCTGGGTGGAAGTGAAGTCGGTTGCTACCGGCGAAAGTCTCTTTACAGGCTATCTAGAGCAGGGCGACCGGCGCGATTATCAAGATTCTCAAGGATTACGGGTGCGAGCCGGCAACGGGGGTAGCCTAACTGTTGACTACCAGGGTAAAATGGGTACCTTCGGCGAATCGGGCAAGATTTCCGAACGCACTTTCATGGCAAAATCCACCAGCATTGCCGGTGACCCCTTGAAGGATGCGAGCAAGACCCAAGCGTCTGCTAACGGCGTCAAGCCAATGCCGGGGCTGAAGAAACCGGTCAGAAGGACTGATGAAAGACGACTCTCCGAGGCACGTGAACGACGATACCGCAATCTTGACGATGTGCCGTCACGGCAATACATCCCAGGCGAGTCGCTTGGCGGTGGTACCCGCTCGATCGACGTGCCCTATCGCTACAGCGAAGGCAGGCTCGACGCAGACTGAAGTAGGACCGGCGCTTAATTCCAGCAATCATGACGACAGAATCAGTTTCGTGCTGCAACAGCACGAGTCAGCTGTCCACGCCAGGCTAATTTAAGGAGGTCAGTCAGCACTTATGCGCAACCCCAAGATCGGGGTGGTTTCACTGGGATGCCCCAAGAACACCACCGACACGGAAGTTATGCTTGGTCTCCTGAATGAGTCTGGATTTCAAGTCACGTTTGATAATGATGAGGCTGACATCTGCCTGGTCAACACCTGTTCGTTCATAGCCGATGCCCGCCAGGAATCGGTCAAGACGCTGGTCGAACTGGCCAGCGAAGGCAAGGAGATAATTATCGCCGGCTGCCTTGCTCAACACTTTAAGGAAGAGCTGCTTGAAGAGCTGCCGGAGGCGCGAGCCGTAGTCGGCACTGGAGACATTCATAAGATCGTCCAGGTGGTCAAGGCGATCTCAGAAGACTCGTCATTGCGGGTTGTGGAAGTAAGTGAAGTTCCCAACGACCATCAAGAGGATGCCCTACCCAGAATGCAAACCGGTTTCGGCGCCTCTGCCTACTTGAAGATTGCCGAAGGCTGCGACCATCGCTGTACGTTCTGTATAATTCCGATGCTGCGTGGAGACTTTCGTTCGCGCACCATCGAGTCGCTCGTGAAGGAAGCACGGATACTGGTGGCATCAGGCGTGCGCGAGATAATTTTGATTTCGCAGGACTCTACATATTACGGACTGGACCTCTACGGCAAGATGTCCCTGCCCGAACTGCTCGAGGCGCTCCACGAAATCGAAGATCTCGAATGGATCCGCATTATGTACTTCTATCCGGGAGAAGCAACCGACCATCTTTTAGAAACGATGGCCCGCCTGCCAAAAGTAGTAAAGTACGTTGACATTCCGCTTCAGCACAGTCATCCCGAGATTTTGAAGGCGATGGCCAGACCGGTGCTGCCTGAAAGGGTGGTTGCGCGGATTCGCGAGCTGGTACCAAACGTGGCGATTCGCTCTACATTTATTGTGGGATTCCCAGGTGAAAACGAAGAACAATTCGAGCATCTCGTCAGTTTTATCGAAGAGCAGAGATTCGACCGATTAGGTGTTTTTACCTACTCTTTGCAAACCGAAGTCCCCAGCGGGCAGATGGCCGGGCAAGTTCCGGAGAAGGTCAAGAAGCAACGGCGCAGAAGGATAATGGAGCTGCAGCATCGCATCTCCAGCCAACGCAATCAAAACCTGATCGGCACCGAATTGGATGTATTGGTCGAAGGATTCGACGAGTCTAAAAAGCTTTATTTCGGCCGCAGCCAATGGGACGCACCGCAAATCGACAATCAAGTCTACATAAGACCCGACGAGCTGAACAGCATCGTGATTGCCGACCTGGTGCGCGTGCGAGTCTGCGACGCCAAGCCTTACGATCTTGTCGGCGAGGTAGTGCTCGAGCCGCTCCCACAACCAGCTATAGCCGCTAGTTGTGCCGGCGTCAGCCCTTGACAGCGTCGCACCCGCGATGTCAAGCTTGAATCAGGTGAGCGAAAGCCAGCCTGGTTGGCGGACGAATATCAGTAACAATTTGGCGAAGGCATAGAGTCGCGGACGATTCCGGCATTTTCTGCCGCGGTTCAGGCAGCGGAGCAGATTACAGTTATGGTCAAGAACATATTTCTCCTGCTGGGATTGCCGGACGGCTCACCAGTAAGCGAGGTCAAGGAAGCCTATACGAAATTCATGAGCAAACTTTGCCAAAACGAAGAACAGCTTGTCGAGCTGGAATTGGATTTGGTCAAAGAGGCGCGCGAAAGACTTAGCTTGTCATGGAACCATCACAACCAAAGTAGCCCAAGCGAATTCGAACTGTCTGCGCCACAACCGGAATCAGAAACTGAAGCGGAATTCGCCACCTTCTGCCGTCCTAAACTCGGTCAGATCCTGATATCGGCCGGATTGCTGACTCTGGCGGAGTTGGATGCAATATTAGAGATCCAGAGCAACACCAGGAATGAACAAATACATATCGGCGATCTAATGGTCGCAGCCGGCTACATTACGGAGCAGCAAAAGGACTATTACTTAAGGATGCAGGTCCTTTTGAAGCTGCCATCCGATCATCCGCACCGGTGGGGACAAAGGTTACTCGAGCTTGGTCTGGTCGACGACGACCAATTGAAAGTTGCCCTGATCGAGCAGCAAACTACTGGTTGCAGCCTTCGAGAAGCCTTGATCAATCGCGGCTGGCTGACACCTGAGCTGCTCGACCGGATATTCTAATACTTGGTCAGGCCAAGCGCCTGCCTGGAGAGCTCACCGGCTATCCGCACCAGATTTTGTGCCATACTCAGGTGGTCATAATCAAAATTACTGCAAAACCGCCGCATCTCTTCGAGCGCGTCCGCTGCTTGGGCGATGCAATAACGCATCATCTGCACCGCCGCCTCCAAGGACTTCGGCCATTCCTCGCGTGCAAATGCATCAGAACCCGCTCGCAAGGCCTCTTCGAAGCCGTCAACATATCGTTCGAACTCGCCGACGAGTTGATCGTCGTAAATATCTTGCGAAAGCTGTTTCAGTTGGCGCTGATATGCGTTCAAAGCTTTCGATATGGATTGCCTAGCTGGATGAAAGACTCTTCGAAGATAACTTTCGCGCAGCTCGTCTTCATTGACCATCGCACCGGCCTGAACGAAAACACGGCTGCTGCGACTGATGCCAATCTCGGTGTCATAGGCGGAACGCTTCGAACGATCCATCAACGTCTCGTACGCGTGATTGATCATCATCATTCTTTCAGTGGCGATACTTCTGTCTTCAGCGGAATGCTTACTATGCTCTACATCCGGATGAAGACTCTTTACCAGTCTGCGATAGGCTCGCTTGATATCAGCCGAGGCGACGTTCGACTCAACGCCTAAAACTTGATAGAGAGTTTCCTTCTTATTGGCTACCATCAGGTCAGTCTTTACCACCAGTAACTGTTCAAAAAAGCGAACTGTAAATCCTGATTCTCATTATGCCGCAACCTCGAAAGACAGTGAATCGCCTGTTCTATAATTGGCATGGTGATCGCGATCGTACGCGATCTACTCGATCAGATCCATCACAGCCCGATCAGATTGGAGAGCTTGCCAGATGTACTGTCCATTCTGCAATCACAAGGACAGCCGAGTCTTGGAATCCCGACTGACGGCGGAAAGCTCGTCCGTACGCCGGCGCCGGCAATGCGAATCCTGTGAACGGCGATTTACTACGTATGAGCGCCTCGAAGTCATTCAGCTGTTAGTAGTAAAAAAATCTGGCAGCCGAGAACCTTATATGCGGGAGAAATTTCGAGCAGGTATCTCACGCGCTTGCGCCAAGACGATGGTTACCGCACAACAAATAGACGATCTGGTCGACGCGGTTGAAAACGAACTGGCAGCTGAAGGCAAACGGGAAGTCAGCTCCACCCAAATCGGTGAAATGGCACTCGAGCGAATTCGCACACTAAATCAGGTGGCATATGTTCGCTTCGCTTCAGTCTACAGACAATTCAGATCGATTAGAGACTTCATTGCCGAGCTCGATACGCTTAAAGAATCGGACTCTAGAGTACCGGTCGCAGAAGTAGGCTCGGAATAGCATTGCACCATATTTGGTACCAGGGCGGGCCAGCGTCCGGCCGAATCAGGGGGCGCAGATATCAACCGCTACCCACAAGCGCCGCGAACTCCGTGCACAACCCGGCTGGTCTCGACTGGTCCGGACTGCATCCTATTACTAATTGACTCGTCTGGTGATTCATAGCTTACCTACTGCTGACTGATTCCTTACGTACTAATTAAGGACTGCTTAAGGATCGCCGAGAAATTTCGAGTCGCCCATTCGGCAATTGAGTGAGCGACAATTTATGAACGCATCTTTAAAGTGGCAGGCAGCATTGGCTCCAGCAGCTATAATGGTCCTTCTGCCATGCTAAAATGGCAGACCGTTTGCGACCTGCAGCGGTTCGGGAAAGCGCCTGCCCAATGCTCAGGCGATGTTTAAACGACTTCAAATTTTAGAACGGCGAGCTATGAACCAGATAATTCGAGAAATAGAAGCTCCTCTCCTCAAGGATAACCTCCCGAAGCTGAATATCGGCGACACGGTCAAGGTTTTCGTCAAGATTAAAGAAGGTGGCAAGGAACGTACCCAGGGCTACGAAGGCGTAATTATCAAGCGCCACGGCTCAGGCGTAAGTTCAACGGTGACCGTCCGCAGGGTATTCCAGGGGATCGGCATCGAGCGGGTATTCCTGCTTCACTCACCACGCGTCGAGAAGATTACAGTTCAGCGTCGCGGACACGTCCGCCGCGCAAAACTGTACTATCTGCGCGAACGCACAGGCAAAGCCACTCGCATCAAAGAACGAGTCGGTCACAAGAAAGATACGCTAGCCGCTCCGGCCGCTCAAACAGCGCCTGTCGAGAAGAAGGAATCAGCCGAATCCTAACGAGGCGCCCATGTCAACGCGCCGACCATCAACGCCGAAGGGCGCACCGCGCTCAGCGTTCCAAAGACTTCAGGATCAACTCAAATGGGTTGATCTTGTTTTTGAAGTACGCGATGCGCGGGCGCCTTGGTCTAGCGGACATCCGAGAACCGCCGAGTTGTTCGGCAGCAAACCAAGGGTAATTATTCTCGCCAAGCAAGATCTGGCAGACCCGGTGCCCTTGCAAGTCTGGGTAAAGGCCTTATCTCAAGCAGCGGACCGGAAGGCAATTTCGCTCTCGCTCAAGCAAACTCGCGGCAAGGAGAAAGTAGTCTCGCTTGCCCTCCAGCTGACCACCAAGGCGCGCGATGCCCATGCTCGCAAAGGACTGCTGCCCAGACCAATGAGAGCATGTGTCGTTGGTATGCCCAATGTCGGGAAGTCGAGCTTGATCAACTGGCTGATCGGCCGTCGCAAGACCCTGGTCGGCAACAAACCAGGCGTTACGAAAGGCGCGCAGTGGGTGAGATTGCACCCCGCGCTCGAACTGCTGGACACCCCCGGCATTTTGCCGTCGACTTCTTTACCCGAGCGAACCAAACTAAAGTTGGCTTTGCTTAATCTCCTGCCTGAGCAAGTGTATGATTCACAAGAAATTGCGACCGAGGGTCTCGAGTTGCTGGAACGATACTATCCAGGTCGATTGTGCGCTTACTACGGCGCAGACGACGGTGCCCAACTTGACCTTGCCGTCATCGCCAATCTGCGAAATTGCGTCGGGCCAGGTGGGAAGCCGGACACAAAGAGAGCAGCCAGCTTGCTCTTGTCAGACTTAAGGGATGGTCGGCTGGGACAGATCGTGCTCGATTCACACAGCTTCAAAGAAGAAGGCGATGCCGTCTAAAGCCCGCGGCGAAGAATCGACCAAGAAGCGCCTAAAGCGCCTGCTGGCTTTTGACATCAGACTTCAGCAGTTCTATCAAGACTCCCAGCAATTGACGATTGCCGAACCAGCACGAGACGAAAGCTTCCACTCAATTGCGATCGTCGGTCTAGATGAGGTAGGGCGTGGATGCTTGGCCGGACCGGTAGTCGCCGCCGCCGTGCACTTGCCACCGCTCAGGATGGGCACCCGGCATGCACGTGCACTCGAACAGCTAAACGATTCCAAGGCTCTCACCAGCACGCAACGCGAAGAACTTGCCGCGACCTTGCATGAAGTGGCTCACTGTGCAATTGCCGAAGCGAGCGTCGAAGAGATAGACAGCCTGAACATCTTGCATGCCAGCCTGCTGGCGATGAAACGCGCCAGACAAAACCTCTCCTTAGTATCACCGGCGGTATTGCTGATCGACGGCAACAAGGAAGTCCTTGGACTGCCCGATCGACAACTGGCAATCGTCAAAGGAGATTCCCAGTCAGCTTCGATCGCCGCCGCTTCGATAGTAGCCAAAGTCTATCGCGACCGCTTCATGTGCGAGCTGTCCGAAAGATTTCCTCAATACGGCTGGCACAACAATAAGGGATACGGCTCGATGCACCATCGCCAAGCGATCAAGCAGCATGGATTCACATCCTGGCACCGCAAGTCATTTCATGTCGACTTGACTGATCTAGAAGACTTATGAATCCCAGTACGGGCTGGGCATGGCCCAGCCCGGGCGATGCCCAGCATCGCCGCTTTTACGAGTCGATCGGAATCCCTGTACTAATACCAAACTGAAACGAAAGCCGCGTAGTATGGCTGCCAATCAACTTCGAATAGTGATGCCCCTGGGCGCGCGAGCATCTTGCCCCGCACACAAGCGGGCGGGACCGCCCGCTCCCAGGGTTACGAAGTCGAAACTAGTTGATGGTCGCCGGCAGATTTACTGCCACAGGCGCAGCCGAAGAGCCAGCATCAAGCGGCTGTGTCTTCGAAAGCTGATCAATCAAGTAATCAACACCAATCACAGTGATCATGAAAGCCGATTCGGTTCTGGTGATATAGCCTTTTTCGCGCAAATACCAGAGCACGAATTCAATATCACCCATGCCAATGTTTAAACAGTCCATCAACATCTTGGCAGAGGCTCCGCCGGTCTGTGGTCGCTTACGACGAGCCTCCAGCAGCACTTGCAGAACAGCCAGACGCAGCTCAACCTCATTCCAGGACAGGCCGCCCTTTGGAATATTAGGCATACCACCAACGCTGCTATTGACTCCGGCCGGTCCTGCCGCCGCCGCGTTTGCCTGCTGAGCCTTCAAACCGGCCTGGGCATCGTAAGCTTGGCGTTTTGCATTGTCGGACAAAGTTCGCCAGGCTTCGGTAATCGTTTTGAACTTCTCAGCATCGCCTGACTCTGCATTGTCCGGATGATACATGGCGGCCAAAAACCGGTATGCATACCTGATGATTGTCGGATTGGCATTCGGGTCGACTTGCAAGAGCTGGTAAAAGGTTAGTGGCTGCTGCGGTTGCGCCTGACCGCCTGGTCTGGGCGGCGGAGGTGGTTGCCAAGACATAAGTTATTGCCCCTTTAGTAGTTTGTTCGCGATCACAACTCGCTGAATCTCCGAGGTTCCTTCATAAATCTCCGTGATTTTTGCATCACGCATATGACGCTCTACCGGGTAATCAGTTACATACCCATATCCGCCGAAAATCTGTACGCATTTTACGGTACTTCTCATGGCCACCTCCGCGGCATACAATTTCGCCATTGCCGCCTCCTGAGTAAATGGCTCTCCGCGATCTTGCGCGACACTTGCTTGATAGGTCAAAAGACGCGCCGCGTCAATTTCGGTTTGCATTTCGACCATCATAAATTGAATCGCCTGCAGCTGGTTGAGAGTGACACCAAATGCCACTCGCTCCTTAGCGTACTTATATGCGTGATCTAAAGCACCCTGGGCAATTCCGACCGCCTGTGAAGCGATACCGATCCTGCCACCATCTAGAGTGTTCATCGCCACCTTAAAACCATCGCCAATACCACCTAACATATTGGCGGCAGGTACCGGTGTGTCTTCAAAGATAATCTGACAGGTCGACGATCCTCTGATCCCCAACTTGTCCTCGAGCTTGCCGAAACTGAATCCCGGACTGCCCTTTTCGATCATCAAGGCGACCAGTCCGCGATGACGTAACGCTGAATCCGTTTGCGCAATAACGAGATAGTAATCCGCCTCTACGCCGTTAGTGATCCAGTTCTTTACTCCGTTGACGACGAAATGATCGCCATTGAGCACCGCCTTGCACTTTGCCGATGCCGAATCCGACCCTGACCCTGGTTCGGAAAGAGCGAAAGCCCCTAACTTCTGCCCCCGTGCCATCGGCTCGAGAAACCGTTTCTTCTGCTCATCATTTCCCCACCTGGCCACAGGAGCGGCCGTCAAAGAAACATGGGCAGAATAAAGAACCGATGTCGTTGCACAGGCTTTAGCCAATTCTTCGACTGCAATTGCGTAACAGACATGGTCCAACCCTGCGCCGCCATATTCCTCCGGAAAGTAGATTCCGCAGAGATCTGAAGCTGCTAACAACTCGAAGTTTTCACGAGGAAATCGATGATTTTTATCGACTTCAGCGGCTCTAGGCGCAAACTCCTTTTGCGCGATTTCACGCACTGTCTCCTGGATTAGACGTTGCTCCTCGCTCAGCGCGAAACTGATTGGTTGGTCTTTCAAAGTAGTAGTAATCATGACGGATGAACCAGAGTATGAGATCCCATTTGCTCAGTGAATTTGCCCGGCACAATTGCCAGCGGACGCAGTCACGGTCCCGAATGTTGGGAGTACTTGATCATATCATCAGAAGCAGCACTGACTTAAGTCTACCCGGCCGACTATGTTCGGCCGGCCTAGGCTCAGATCAAGAAGTTAAGATGATAAACGCTTATAATTGAGCCGATGCGAATAATAGGCTCAGACCGCATTTCAAGAGCCTGTTTGAAACGCAGAAGCGGCTGATACCTGAAGTTATCAGGTGAAAGATTCCGGGGTTTAAAAGCATGACCGAAGGAAAAGTAATCGTTGTCGATGATGAGAAAGGCAGTCTTTCTCCAGCTAAGGATATTCTGACCAAGGCAGGCTTCGAAGCAGCGAGCTGCGCCGGCGGTTTTGATGCCTTGAGCCAGCTCTGCTCCGAGGGAGCAGATATGCTGATCGCTGCCACCAATTTATCGGACCTCAACGGGTATCAGCTATCTTGCTTGATCAAGTGCAACGATCGCACCCAGCAATTGCCGGTAATCTTGGTAAGGACAGACGATGAAAGCCAGGATTCTTTCTGGTCGGCTGCTGCGATGGCCGACTCTTTAATTGATCCCAAAGATATAAAGGGTGACGACAAGCTGGCAAACCTGGCGAAATCGCTCATGGAACGGTCAAAGGGTCAGGGCTGGAAAGCTTCCATGTCCAAGGAAAGCAGCTTGGCCGCCGGAACACTCGCCACTGCCGAACTGCTGGACAGCTATAAACTGGTCGTCAATAATCTTCTGATCGAACGTTTGGTTGGTCGTCTCGCTCGTTCCATGATGGACGTAACGACACCGCGCAAGAAATTCCTGGACCAGTACTTTACTTTGATCTCCAGGCTATTCGACTCGCAGATATCCGGTTTGGTGCTTTCAAGCACGGCCAATCCGTGGGCCAGCTTTCAAGTAAACGAAGGCATCAGCAAGAAGTCCTTCGATGACCTGGTCAAGAAAGTCTCAAAAGAGATGAGCACCGCCAAAGAGCTCTCCTTGGATATACGTGGACAGCTCTTGGAGGATGGCGGAAAGTCCATTTCGACCCCGGAGATTCTTTATGTCAAGAAGGAAAGAGTGACGCTGGGAGCTCTCATCTTCTCGACCGCGCAAAAGAAGGGCTTCGACCAAGCCTCTCGCACGGCGATGGCCGAATTGCAGATTCAAATGGGACCGGTATTCAGGCTTCTGCAAGCCAACCAAGAGATCGAAACACTGCACCAGCAAGAACAGTTTCGCGCTTCGACAGACTCACTGACCGGATTGTACAACCTGGAATTCTTGGTGGGCTTCCTGCAGCAGCAACTGCTGTTTTCCTATCGGCAGCGTTCGCCGGTCGGGCTTTTAATCATAGACATCGACCATCTCCAAAACATCAACGACGAGTTTGGTTATGAAATTGGAGATTTGGTGCTTTCGACAATTGCAAATCGGCTGCTCAATCAAACACGCTCCAGCGATCTGATGGCACGATACGGCGGAGATGAATTTGCGGTTGTCCTGCCTAATACCGACGCCGCCGGCGGCAAAATCCTGGCAGAAAAAATTCGCTTGGAAGTGGAACAGATGAGCTTCGTAAAAGGTCCGGGACGAAAGGGTCCGCACGTAACGGTGTCAGTCGGCTGCGCCACTTTCAATATGGAAGATCTCAATCCGGAGACTATCCTGCGCGATGCAAAAATGTCGCTGAGGCGAGCGAAGGAGCTGGGCGGCAACAAAGCTTCCGCCTAGCACTACCGGCGGTGCGTAGTTACCGGCTACCGCTTGCCCGATGCATGCGAGCCGGCACCATCTTTTGATATGTATCGTCAATCTCGCGGAGAATCGCTTCACGATTTGCGCCGCCGCACAGGTATGCCGCGGCAATCGCTCCGCCGGCACCGACGCCTTCCTTGACGTGCCCCTCTTCGTAAGCCCGCAATCCGCTATGTTTTGATCTGCTCAGATCAGGATGAACAGCCGCGAACGGAGCTGCAAGCATGCGCGCCAGCGCAACCGAGCCGGACGAGGCATCCAGCGCGACCCATTTGGTGGTTATCACACCGACCGGCTTGACCGGATGCAAGCTCTGCTGCGAGTCGACCAGTGCTTCAATTAAAGCCCAAACAGCAAGCATCTGCGAGCCTCCCGCCAGGACAACCGGAATCTCTCTGGCAGCCGAAATTGTCGCGCCTGCCGCAAACGGTTGCATCGGATCTCCGACCGCGGCGACCGCCGTCAGTGGCTCACGTTCATCAAGCAGACCGGAAGCTTTCGCTCGCTGTAGACCGGCTTGCACTAACCGGCTGCGAAACCCATGATCTGCCTTTAGCAAACTACTGGACACCAAACTGTCCGCTTGCCAGCCGAGCGCATTGAGAATTGCAAGGGCAGTCGTTGTTCCACCGGGAACACATTCCCCCAGCACGAGATAACTGGCATGCCGGCCGCATTCACGTCCGAACTCCAAACCTGCTTCAAACAGCTTCTTCACGCTTGACAGTTCGATCGCATGACCGGTTGATAGACAGCGAGCAGGCTTGTCGGCAACGCTCAGGAAATTGCAGCCTGGCGAACTGAATGTTCCGCAATCGACAACACTTGCCGGCAACCTTGCCAATTTCAGCGCGGCTCTGGTCAATACTACCGGCGATACTATACCGGCTGGTGATACGGGCAGCTCCGCTCGTGGCTCTGCATCGCTTAGTACCAATGCCTCCGCGTCCACTTTGGGAGTCAAACGCCTCATCTCCGGGCTTATTCCAGCGGCAGAAATGCCAACCAAATCAGACGTCTCAGTACCCCCAATCGCCAAGACAAAACGCCCACCGCCGGAGCCCTGTCTATCGCTGAGTTCGCCAATCAGAGCCGACATGGATTTGCCTGGATCGTTCAATACGGTAACAAAGTCTCCAGTCATAGTCTCAACTTACTTTCTCCGCTTTCAAGAACTGACAATAGGGCATCACAGACCAGGGCCACAAGACGCTGCTGGAAAGGGCAAACCAGACTTGCCATGCGATCAAAACGTAGATATTTTGAGACAACATCTCCGTCAGCGCTCCACCAGACCAGACGACATTGGGAGTTGATACTACAGCGTTAACAGCAAGCACGAACAGACCAAGCAAGAGCAGCGGAGCAGCACTCTTGGTCACTAGCCTGACAGCTGACCAGGCAGTCTCTCCGGCTGCAGCCGACGGATGCGCGGAAAGAACCAAAATAATCATCGAATACGAAGTGGTTACAGCAGACAAGGACAGCATCGAAGCATCGGTCAAATAGACATACCAAGGTTGAAGCGAAATCGGTCCTGAGCCTAAAGAGAACAAACCCGGCGACAATACGAGCTTTACTACCGTCAACAGACACATCAAGAAGAACGGTCCGAGCAGATACGCCGAGGCGATAGCCCAGAGCTTCACCAGATAGAATTTCTGCGCTCGGACATGCTGCAACCCTTCCCGCCATTGCGTACTCTCCGGTGTGCTCTCCACTGACATGCAAGCACGGGCAAAAGCAGTCAAACGAACCAACCATACCCCTAATGCCCAGGTCATCGCGCCGGCGCTTGCCAGTGTAACGCCACAACCAATCGCAAAGATCTTCATCAGCTCCTGAACCGGCATCTCCGGAGCTCTGAGCGACTCATATAGATAGCGAGCACCCAGCAGCAGCGCCACATTCGCAGATGCCAGCAAGGTTGCCGGAAACCAACAGAGCGGAGCAAACGCCAACGCTGATTTGAAGGACGAGAGCCACCAGAGCTTGTCACTGAGAAATCTAATGTTGCCAGCTTTGGCGTGTTGCACCGAGAAAACGCTTTAAGGGAGATTTACTTTAGGTATCTGCTCCGGCCGATCCACCTATGATTAGACAGTTGAGCCGTTAAGAAGAACTTGAAGCTTAGCTTACCAAAGTCGACTTCTTGACAAAATTTTCGGATGATGTTGTTCTTCTTTGAATTCGGATTCGAAGCAAGGCTGTCAAGACCCAGGGAATCATCGGTGATAATCGTACTTCGTTCTAATTCGGCACAAGAGACGGCTCAGCAAGTCTGTGAGACTTTGCGCGAATCCGGTCTTGCCAGTCAAATCGTGCTGACCGCTCAACACAAGCTGGTGATTGTGACAGACGATGCCAGTGGTCTTCCGTCACACCTGTTCAGCCGGATCGAAGGGGTCGAAAAGGTGATCAGGGTTCAAACCCAATGCCCGCTGGCTCTCAACTCCAAGGACATCGCCCTGCGCTTTTCCAATGGCACAATCCTGGGCAGCGGAGCCGAGCCCGTTGTAATTGCCGGACCATGTTCGGTCGAAGGGCGCCTTCAACTCTTTCAGATTGCGGGTCAGGTAAAAACTGCCGGTGCTCAATTGCTTCGCGGTGGAGCATTTAAACCCAGGACTAGCCCTTACGATTTCCGCGGACTCGGTGCCGAAGCGCTCGAGTATCTCAAAGAAGCACGCCAGGCAACCGGTTTGCCGGTCGTAAGCGAGGTAATGTCCGCCCAGCAAGTTGAACTGGCAGATGCCTGCGTCGATATGTTTCAAATCGGCGCCCGCAATATGTACAACTACGAACTCTTGAAGGAGGTAGGTCGCTCCAGAAAACCAGTCCTGTTGAAGCGCGCTTTCTCTGCAACCATAAGCGAGCTACTCCAAGCTGCTGAGTACATCCTTTTGGAAGGCAACTTGCAGGTGGTCTTGTGCGAGCGCGGAATTCGCACCTTCGAGACACACACCAGAAACACGCTCGATTTATCGGCGGTGGCGGCCCTGAAGACTATGACTCAGCTTCCTGTTCTGGTCGACCCAAGCCACGGCACCGGTAGACCGGAGCTGATTCGCCCGATGTCGCGCGCAGCCATTGCATGTGGTGCCGATGGATTGCTGATCGAAGTTCACAACGACCCTTGCAAGGCGCTTTCAGATGGTGGTCAAGCAATCACTCCTTCCATGTTGGGCGAAATCGTTCAAGACGTAAAAGCGATCTACAAAGCGTGTGCTCCCGAGCAAGAGCCTACCGTCGCACCGTCCACCTTAATGCCGGCCGGTGTCTAGCCGTCCGCCGGTAAGGGACATAGCAAGGAAAAAAAGCGAAAGGAGGTTGTAATACAACCTCCTTTCGCTTTTTTTTCTTTGCCCGGCTCTGCCTTTGAGCGCTATCCTGTAGTCAATTCATGGTCTGGCTCGGGCTGCTTTCGGGATCCGGAGCGAGGGGAATTGACGCTCGGATGCCTATTTACTTCTTCGAGATCGTACCTAGCCGGCGTCCTCCATCTTCCTGACGACATTTTTGGACTTGCCATCGCCGGCCGTGTCAGCTTGCGGTCTGGAGGGGGCAGGCGACAGCCTGTTTGCCGGAGTACCGACTTCGACACCAGCAGGTATCTTGCCTTCCAACTCCATTACTTCCTTGGAATAAATCGGCTCGTTCTTGGAATTGGTGCCTATCTTCTGCAGATCGAAACGACCACCAAAGGTCAATCTGACTTGTGGTCCGATTAAAGCATAGCCTCCGATACTCTCGCCTTGCAGTCGATCGATTCCAGCGCCACCTCTTCCCGGTCCCTTGAGTATGTTGGGAACATCGAAGTATTTGGGACGAAATCTGCCATCGGTTCCGACCTGTCCGATCAGGTTGCCATTTTGATCGAAAAAGACCACTGAAGAGTTTTTCATCACCGCTTCGACGTGAGCCGGATCGCTGGCCATCTTTGCTGTGTCGGCTGCCTGGACACGCGACTGAATCACTTTCCAATCTCTGTCGGAGACACCTGCCGGTTTTGAACGGACAACTATCCTTTCCTGGGAGACATCGAGCTGTTTCTTGATGAACTCCGGCAGCGCTTCTTGAAGCTCGCCGGAAGTGACCTTTTCGAAAGCTTTTTTGACTGGTTTCAGCTCCAGCAGGCTTTGATTTCTGCCGTCATTCTTATGGTTCATCTGATCCAGCCTGCGATCTGCGTGCTCGCGGATCTCAGTGACACGCTCAACATCCTTTCCAGTGAATCCACGCCGTCCCAGATTGTCAACCGGGGGGCGCGTTCCCTGACGGGACTTGGGCAATTCGTCCAACATTGATTCGAGATTTCGTACCGCTTCTTTGGCGAACTCGTTCCTGCGAACAGCGTCCGGCTCCTTTGCAAAGTACTCCTCGACAGCTGCGGAATATCTTCTTATTCCCCTCATCGCTTGAAAGTAGTGCCCGCTGCCGACGCGCTTTACCGAATCCTGCACTTTATCGTTCTCGGCTTGCAATTCTTTCTGCCTGGCTGAAAGCTCATCGATCTTTTGTTGCTTGCCCGCTTGATCGGCAAACTGTCTCTTGCCGGAATCGATAGCCTCCAACTCGCCTTTGATTAAGTCAAGCTGCTGGCGCACGCGCCGCTTGGTCTCGCGTGCTTGATCGAACAGCTTCAACCTTTCGGCCGCTTCGGTTACGGCTGGCTTCGCATTATCGAAGGCGGATTTAGCCCGCGCTTCGGCATCGAGCCGCGCCTTCACTTCCGGTGTTGAAAGCGCGGCTGCCAGGTCTGTCGCTTCCGCTCGTTTAGCTTCTGCTTTGGGCTCAGTCTTTATCTCTGATTTCGAATCGGCTTTCGCCTCATTTTTAACTTCCGGTTTGACCTCCGGCATCGCCTCTGCTTTGGTTCTTAAGCCGGCAGCATTATCTGCGACTGGCTTTCGGAGCGCATTGGCAGCTTGGTCGGAAGTCAACCGGCTTGCATCGGAAGGACCGGCAGTCTTGGCAATTGGTTCTGCCTTTGGCGTTGCGTCAAATTGACTTTGAACTTTGACAACCGGTTCGCTATGGACAACGCTCACAGCACCTTCCGGTTGAAGCAACTTGGCGGTTTCTGCATTAAGACTATCGGTGTTGCCACCGTTCTTGTTTGAATTTCCCTTAGACGGCTCGATTGTTTTTACGGGCTGCAATGCACCAGGATCTTTGACCAGTTCGGACAGTCTGGCGTAATACGATTCAACCACCTGCTGTGCGCGCAAAGCCACGTCTTTTTGGCGCGCAGAATTTTCAGCGACCCCACTCCTGAGCGATTCAATCTCTGCTTGAATTTGAGCCATCTTTGCCGGTCGATTTACTTCTGCTTCGGCTAAATTCGTTCTGGCTTTCAGAAGTTGTGCTGCAGCCTGATTAATTGCAGAGTCCGGATTATTCTTATCGGTAGCAGTCTGTTTCTCTGAAATGTCTCTTCTTAGCTCACGAGCAGTTTCGCGCAGCGCTTCATATTGCGCTATCTCTGCTTCAGCTGCCTTGGTCTCTTGCGCTTTCTTTATACCGGTCGATTCGCTGGCAGGTTGCTTCTTAGCTTCTTCTCTCGTCTTTGCTTGTGCCGCAATCTGTTCTTCTAAAATGCGAAGCTCCGCCTTCTTTCCTCCCAACTCTAAAGCAACGCTTTCCAGCGACTGTAATCTCGACTCAGCTGCCTGAACCGACTTCTTCTCAGCCGAGAGTGTATCTACGGCTGTCAACTCCTTTTGTTTAGTCTTTATATCAGCATTCAACTTATCAGTTGTTCGCTGTATTTCCATGTTTTCTCTTTGAAGCTCAGGAGCTTTGACGTCGCGCAGATCTTTGGCGAGCCGGTCTCGATTTGCCAGATCCAACATCTTCGACTCTTGCAAGAGCCCAGCGATATCTCTGGGATCGTGCGTTGATGGTCTCTTCTTTTTTGAGGCGATTACCTCGTCCAACTTCACGAGCGGATCATTGGCATCAACCCGCTTCAGATCAGCCTTAAAGCGCCCTGTAGCTTCCAGCGCAGAAATGCCAGTAAGCTCAGAAGCTACATTTTGACCACGTCTGGAAAAAAACACTTCGAAGTTCTGCAGTCTAGTGGCACCGGCAGCACCAAGCTTGGAGCCGGCGTAGCCACCGCCGAACATGAGAGCCGAATCAAACAAGATGGTGCCAGCACTGTTCTGCATGCTGGTGATATTGCGATCCATGTTTGCCCCGGATTTCCAGGTATCACTGATGGCTGAACCGATTTGGCTCCAACGATCGCCATTAAATACGTCTTTCTTCAGCCAATCGGACATTTGATATCCGAAGTAGCCACCAACTCCGGCCGCCAGAAGTCTTACCGGCGCAGGGCCGGATCTGGCCGCAATCGTTAAGGCGCCACCAATTGCCACCGACTCAGCCAGATGAACAGTAGTTTGCTTGCCGTTGTTCGCAAACGCATCGTATCCCTTCGCCAGCAGTCCTCCGACCACACCTTGTCCAAGCAAACGGACCTCGCGAGTCAAGCTCGAGCCAACTGACCAAGCGTCCTGAGCTAATTTCGTCCAGGTGCCGGTGTCCTCCGTCTGATTCTGCACCTGGGTGCGGTCTCTGACAGCTAGGATCTCGCGATTCGACATGGGGGCTCCTCCGACGGGGATGTCGTCATTGCCTGAATAGTAGGATTCCGTTCTCTCCTAGTCGATTGGGGAAAATCCCGCTTGCTTAGTAGAACTCCCACAGCCGATCCCCCAGAAATAGCCTCTTGAGGAGTCATTCTGCAAGACGCAGCGGCAGTTGTGGCGAAATATTCGTGAGCATCCGCTCAAGAAATAAAGATGAAAGGGTGCCATAATCTCGCAACCCCAGTTAGCACGGAGCGACCATGCAAACAGTCCTGCGACCGAGCCGCCCCCAGACCACTTCAGAGCCTCAGCACAGGGCTGCCGGCTTTAGCATTGTCAGAAATCGCGACTTCTTAATTGGACTGTCGTTAATAGTTCTGCTAACCGGAGTCTTGTACACGACTATCGCCGTCTGCTGGCCCAAATTCAGCCGAGCAGAGGTGTTTTTCGCTGAATGCGCCAGAGAGATGTTAAAGACATCCAACCTGGTCACGCCGCTCTATCACGGCAAACCATTCTTCGACAAACCTATTCTCGTCTACTGGCTTATTCTCGGCACATTTAAGACAATTGGCATTACCCATCTGGCTGCGCGTATTCCCTCAATCATTGCGGCCCTGCTCACCATCACCACCACAGCTGTATCGACTGCTTTGATTGCAGGCACCTTGCCAGGCTTGCTCTCGGCAATGTTGCTGGGCAGCGCCTTTATGTTCTTTTCCTTTGCAGCGCTATGTATGTCAGACATGTTGTTGACTCTTTTTGATGCGACCACGCTCAGCTTCCTTTATGCCGGCACGCTGTCGCAGAAGAGACGGTTTGCTTTCTGGTGGCTTGCAGCGGCCAGCATGGGTTTGGCATTTTTGACAAAAGGACCGGTAGGGCTGGTCCTTCCAGCCGTTTCATTCCTGATTTACCTGGCACTTACGAAGCAGTTAAAGCTGATCAAACCGCAGCATGTGGTCGTCGGGGGAATTACAGCCGGAATTTTAGCCAGTCCGTGGTTTCTCGCTGCATATCACGCCAATGGCATGGGCGCGATGCAATACTTCTTCCTGCACGAGAACCTCGAGCGCTTTGCCGGCTCTACATATGACTCACGCCGGCCGATCTGGTTCATGTTCCTTTCACTCTTCACCGGCTTTTTACCCTGGTCGGTATTCTTGCCATTAAGCTTGATCGGCTCCATCAAGAAATTCAGGGCTGGGCTTGCGGCTCCTGAAGCCCGAATAGAGTTGTTTCTATGGTTATGGGTGGCCACAGTTATTTTGTTCTTCAGCTGCTCGCGTGGAAAGATCGACTATTACGCCCTACCCACTTACCCGGCGGCGGCGGCGCTTGTTTCGATCTATCTGGGAAGGTGGGTAAACCGCCAAGAAAGACCTGTGATAACGGCCGGCTGGGGTCTGTCAGTCTGCTTCATCGCAGCAGGATTCATAGCGGGATACTTTCTGCAAAGGATTGTTCAAGATACAACACCGACGCAATGGCTCTTGATGCCGAGCGCTTTGGGTTTAGCAGGTCTGCTGATTGCCCTGTCTATGTATCACAAACAGTACTTCAGATCGCTTGCCCTGGCGTTCACCGGAGTGTGCTTGGCAGCGATTGGTTTCAGCCTGCAAATTCTCCCGTCAATTGTCACCATGCAACCAGTTCTAAGCTATGTCTCCATTATCAAGAACAGCTCTCCGGATACCCGCATCGGAATTCACCGCACGATTGACAGCTGGATTGACGAAGTGACATTCCAGACAGGACGAGAACCGGTCAAGCTGCAAGATCGGCAGGCGATGGAAAAGTTCCTGGCAGACCCGGCACCAGCACTGGTGATTGTGCCGAAAGACAAGCTAACCGAGTTGCCGGCCAGTCTGGTAGCAAGACTGCGTGTGATTGACAGCCGTCCTTTCATCTCTCACAGCCTAAATCCCGGCTTCGCAATTAAGAACAACGGAAAGTTGACCGACAATGTTCCATTGCTAATCGTTAGCAATCACGAATAAGTAGTATCACCGGCAGTTTTCTGCTATGAGCGCACGAATCATTCGCTCCTGGTACTTGTCATTGAAAGCCAAGGCAGAATCAAGTGCTACTTTGAGCTCTTCGTTAGCCTTCACCCGGTCACCGTTGTCCATGAACTGCTGACCGAGAAAGCGGTGCAGCTGCGCCGACCAGGGTTGATTGCCGGTGACATCGTGCTCGATCTTTCGAGCATTGCGAAAGTTTTCATCAGCCAGCGAAAGCTTATTTTCGCGCCTGTAGACCTCCGCCAATCCGGCAATTGTACGTGCATAGAGACTGGGATTCTTCTCAGCATCTTGAAAGGCGATCGACTGCCTGTAGAACCTTTCGGCTTGAGCGAGATCACCTCGCTCTCTCATGAAATCAGCCATGTCGCTCAGCAAGAGATCTTCTTCCGAGAACGCCACCATTGTCTTGGCGACCTTGACAGACTGATTGAACTTCTCGAACGCATCGGCATCACGCCCTTTCCTGAAATACGATACAGCCAGCTTGTGTAAAGTTCTTGGCCATAAAGCATCAGCCGGTCCGTGCAATTCCTTGCGAAGCTGAAGAGATCGTTCAAG